>JAUXHY010000049.1 GCA_030621275.1 bacterium
GGACCGACACGATCTTGCATAAATGCTGAAACTTTTCTTTCGGCATAAACTGCCGCAAGAGCATTTATCGCCATGACGGCGAAAATCATAACAGCAGCAATAAATACTGCTGTTATGAATAATATGGTAATATTTACATTAAAAGGAAGCCACAATTGAAACCATTGAATGATATTATCAATTGTCATCTATCGATTTCACCTAAAACTATATCTAAACTGCCTAATATTACTAAAACATCGGAGAGCATCCATCCGGTAGAAATTTCGCTTAAAGCACTTAAAGCTGTAAAAGCCGGAGAACGCATTTTTACACGAAGCGGGGTTGGCTTTCCATCGCTCATTATATAGTATCCCAAATCACCGCGTGGGGATTCAGTTCTAAAATAGATTGACCCTTTAGGTGGACGAACTTTTTTAGGTAATGCTTCATGCACATCGCCTTTTCGCGGCATTTTATCCAATGCTTGCCGAATGATCTTTATACTTTCCTTCATTTCTTCAGCACGCACCCAATATCTATCCCAACAATCGCCAACTGATCCCATTAATCCTTTTCCAACCGGTACATTAAATTTAAACCTATCGTAAATGGAATACGGTTCATCCTTCCGTAAATCCCATTTTACTCCGGAACCACGTAAGTTTGGTCCGGTAACTCCATAATCTATAGCAATATCTTTTGGTATGATACCAATGTCGGCACTTCTTTCAATAAATATTTTATTATATGAGAGAATATTATGATATTCATTGATATTAGTTTCAAATTCATCTAAAAATTTATACGATGCTTCAACAAATCCAACCGGTAAATCGTGAGATACACCACCTACCCACATATAATTATAGAGCAAACGTGCACCACAGGTTATTTCGAATAAATCCAAAATTCGTTCTCGATCACGGAACATATATAAAAATGGTGTGTAGGCGCCAACATCTAAACCGAAAGTTCCCAACGCCAATAAGTGACTTGCGATCCTGTTATACTCAGCCATGATAACACGAATATATTCGACACGTTCCGGAATCTTAATATCCATCATTTTTTCTACAGCAAGAACGTATCCCAAACTATTGTTCATTGCAGCAATATAGTCGCAACGGTCAGTAAACGGAACTACCTGCTCGTAACTTAAATTTTCACAATGTTTTTCAAAGCAACGATGTAGATATCCAATTATCGGAGTGATCTCAGAGATTATTTCACCATCAGTTTTAACTTTGAGACGTAATACGCCATGTGTACTTGGGTGTTGAGGCCCAATATTGAGGATCATTTCGTCGGCGTGAATCAATCCCATCCTTTCCTCACTTTCGGAACTTTCATTCCATTATATATTTTTGGTGTTTTGTAGTCCTTACGTAAAGGCCAACCTTTCCAATCATCTGGCAATAACATTCTCCGCAAATCGCGATGTCCTTTAAAACGGATACCGTACATATCATAAACTTCTCGTTCAAGCCAATCTGCCCCTCGCCAAACTTGCTCGACTGATGGAATGCTAGGTTTCTTGCGCTCAACCGCAATACGAATTTCAATCTTATGCTTTAATTTCATGGAGTGGAAATTGTACCTCACTTCAAGACCTTCCTCAATTCCTAAATCAACACCGGTAATACATTGACATGAATCAAATTTAAGCTCAGATTCTGTTTTGATAAATTTTGCGATTTCATTCCATTTTTCAGGATAAATTTGAATATAATCATTGTGCTGTTCTTCCGATGGAATAACAACTCCGGGGAATTTAGCTTTAAGAATATCGCTGACTTTTTGATTAATAATCATTTCTTCTTTGTAAGCGGACGTTCTTTTCTAATTTTATCTTGAAGTTTTAATAACCCTTCAATTAATGATTCCGGGCGTGGAGGACAACCTGGTACATATACATCTACGGGGATTATCTGATCTACACCCTTTAACACATGATAACCTTGTCTAGAATAAGGACCTCCACTATTAGCGCAGCTTCCCATCGATATAACATATTTGGGGTCAGCCATTTGATCGTACAATTTTATTACACGAGTAGCCATTTTCAATGTAACGGTTCCTGCTACGATCATTACATCGGCTTGACGCGGAGAGGATCTCGGCATCATACCAATACGCTCTAGATCATGTCGGCTCGCCGCAGTTGCCATCATTTCAATTGCACAGCAAGCTAAACCAAATTGAAAATACCAAGCTGATGTGGATCTTGCCCAACTTAGTATTTGGTCAAGTTTAGCTGTAATAATATTATCGTCGAATCTATCTTCTAAAAATCCCATTTATACTTCAGCTTCCTTTCCGCTTATTTTTTGATATCTACCCTGTCCGTATTTAACATTATATTTTACCCAATCTAAATCTTTTTTCTTCCACACATATATCAATCCTACAATGAGGATAAGTAAAAATATCGCCATTTCAATAAAAGCAAGCCAACCTAAGTCTTTATATACCACTGCCCATGGAAATAAAAATAAAACTTCAACATCAAATATGATAAAAATCAGAGCAATTACATAATAACGAATATTGAATGTAACCCAAGCAGAACCCTCAGCTTCCTCGCCGCATTCATAGGTTGATAATTTATTTTTTGAAGGACGTGATGGAGATAATATTTTCGCTAATAAAAGCGCAACGGTCAATAATACCGTACCGATTATAACAAATAAAAATACTGTTCCGAAGTCTCTATACATTGTTTGATTTGGTCATAGAAGTGGCAAATTTATAGCAATGTATTTTCAGCAGTCAAGATAAACTTATTCTTTTAAAATAATTATCTAAAAAACTATAAATTTGATTTTGATTTAGACCTTTATATCTTAATAAATTCAGAGCCTAATAAACCTAATAAAAAGCCCAATGAACCTAATAAATTATATTCTTGTAAAAATATTATCATACTTTCCTAAATGGATGGTAAAACCTTTTGCCTCCCCATACGTAGCAGGTGTTACTGCTGATAAAGCGGTTGAAACCGTTAAATCGCTAAATAACAAAGGATATGTAGCAACCGTTGACATTCTCGGTGAACATGTTGCTACAAAAAATGAATCCTTTCGGATAAGGGATGAATATTTAAATCTATATGACAGAATTAAAGAACTTGATGCAAATATTTCTCTTAAACCTACGCATTTAGGTCTGGGGATTGATCCTATGTTAGCTGAAAACAATCTATTAAATATTTTAGAGAAAGCTAAAGAAAATAACAACTTCATGCGGATAGATATGGAGAACTCTCCATATACCGATGCAACAATTGACATATATAAAAAATGTTTAAATAAATATGATGAAGTAGGAATGGTTTTACAATCCTATTTGAAACGTACTGCGCAAGATATTAAAAATCTTAATTCTGATAAATTCAATTGCCGAATCTGTAAGGGCATCTATCGTGAATCTGAAGAGATTGCATATCATGATAATGAGGAAATACGTGATAGATTTTTTGAGGATGTAAAAGCAATTCTTAATGGGAAAGGTTATGTCGCTATTGCGACCCACGATATAACATTAATTAATAAAATTGAAAATTGGATTATTGAAAATAAAATTCCACTCGATCGCTTTGAGTTCCAGGTACTATATGGTGTGCCGATGGGAAATAAATTGCAACAATTGTTAGATATGGGTTATAAGGTACGGAATTACGTTCCATTCGGAGAAGCTTGGTTTGATTACTCAATACGCAGGTTGAAAGAAAATCCGAATATAATGTGGTATGTATTGGTAAATATGTTTAAAAAGTAACCATTTCATAATAAGCTAATCTAATAATCATAACTGATTTTTTTAACGATAACTAAATATTTAATGGAATGAACGAAAAAGAAACAATACAAAAAATACTTGAAATGAAAACAATTGCTGTGGTCGGATTATCTCCTAAAGAGATTAGACCAAGTTATGGTGTTGCCAGATATTTACAAAGTGTAGGTTATAAAATAATTCCGGTTAATCCTGGTCATCCTGAGATACTTGGAGAAAAATCATATCCATCTCTGCGCGATATTCCATTTAAAGTTGATGTAGTAGATGTATTCCGCCGATCGGAACTTGTTATGCCAATTGCAGAGGATGCGATAGGAATCGGCGCAAAGGCTATTTGGTTTCAAGACTTTGTAATTAATGAAGAAGCTGCTCATAAAACTGAAGCAGCAGGATTATTAGTTGTTATGAATGATTGTATGTCAAGACAACGCCAAGCAATGGATGATCCAAACTACGCACCGCATTGCGAAATATAAAATAGTTTCTACTCTTCTCCGCGTTTTCCCCAACCCATTTTATTGCGTAAGGTTCCGTAATAACTACAATCAGCAAAATCAATAAATTTAACAGTGTATTTTGCTTTACGCACTGTAATAACCGCATCATAATTAAAATTATGGAACACTTGTCCGTCTAATGTAACACCAATATCTTCTGCCGGATCAACTGGAAAAGTAATTTTAATTTCTGAAGAATCAGGGACAACTAATGGTCTCGATGTCAATGAATGTGGGCATATTGGTGTAATAATAATTGATTTAACACTTGGTTCGACGATTGGTCCACCAGCAGAAAGCGAGTAAGCCGTTGATCCGGTTGGCGTTGATACAATAATCCCATCAGCTTTGTATTTGCCGATAAATCTATTATTCGCTTCCAACATACAATTGACCATCCGGTGTGTTTTTCCATTATTTACAACTACTTCATTTAATACTTGCGACTTGATTGTTTTACCGTTAGCTGACATTTCAGCTTCGAGTACCATATGCTCACTAATGGAAAAATTTCCTGCAGCAACTTGATCAAGTCTATCATATAACTCAGATAATGTTACTTTCGCCATAAATCCCAAATCACCTAAGTGAATACCTAATATCGGAACATTCCGATGCGCTACGGCGCGTGCAGTTGATAAAATTGTACCATCGCCACCAATAGTCAGAATAAAATCCATATTAATAAAGTCATCTGCACTGTCTATGATCGGATATCCGGACTGTTCAAATTGTTTTTCAATCCTGGTTGTAATGTAAGGCATAATTCCAAGATTTTTTGCCCAGTCAAGAATACCTGGTAGAGTTTCCCAAAATTTTGGTTTATCTGTATTTCCCCAAATGGCGAATTTTTTAGATTTATTCATTATATATCTTTTAATTTAAATGAACTGTCTGTTTTTTAATTAATCTTTTAATTTTTTGATCAGCATTGTCCAATTTAGCACGACAGATCTCACTCAACTTTATACCTTCTTCAAACAACTCCAAACTCTTCTCTAATGTCTCTTGTCCTGATTCAAGTTGATTTACTATTTCTTCTAAATTTTTAAATGCTTCCTCAAAAGCAAAGTCTTTTTTCTTATTAGTCATAATGTAAATTACATAAATTGATGAATCTATTGTTTAGTTTTTGATTTTGTTAAATCTTTAATTTTTGTTGCCGCAATTGATCCTTTTGAGGTCAATAATTCAAATTCTTGACCTTTATCAATATCTCCCGGTGCTCTTATAATTTCCCTTTCCGGTAGTTTAAAGGCAACCGAATAGCCTCTTTCTAAAATTGCTTTTGGGCTTAAAGCTGATAATTTTTCGGTTAATGGGTTTAGCATCATTCCCAAATATTTTTGATTTTGCAATATTGAATTAATAAATCGATTTGATAATTTTCCTAATTCATTGTATTGTAATTCAATAACTTTTTTAGGTTGTTGCCTGAAATGTCGATTTATTAATTCATCCGCATCTTGCCACTTGCGTTCTATCAATTTCTTAATATTCGATTTAATTTTCATTTCTAGTCTGTCAAACATATCTTTTATATCTGACATTGAGGGACTCACAATTTCGGCAGCAGCTGAAGGAGTTGGTGCTCGATGGTCAGCCACCATATCTGATATTGAATAGTCTGTTTCGTGACCAACTGCCGATATAATTGGAATTGTCGAAGCACTAATTGCTCGGGCTACAATCTCCTCATTAAAGGGCCATAGATCCTCTAATGATCCGCCACCCCGCCCCATAATTATTATATCAACTTCTCTAAATTCATTGAATTCTTCAATTGCTTCTACAATATCATGTGCTGCCTCCTCACCTTGTACTTTTGTAGCTCGCAATATTATATCAACAAAAGGGGCTCGTCTTTCCAATATCTGAAATATATCTTGAACAGCAGCTCCAGATTGACTAGTAATAACACCAACTGTATTGGGATATTTCGGCAATTCCATTTTTCTGTCAGAATCAAATAAACCTTCTTCAGCAAGTTGCTTTTTTAATGCTTCAAAAGCCAAATAAAGAGTTCCAATACCGGATGGTTCCAATTGTTTCAAGATAAGTTGATATTGTCCGCGCTGCTCATATACCGATAATCTACCATTCGCTAAAACCTGCATTCCGTCTTCCGGTTTGAATCGTAAGTATTGATTAAATCCTTTAAACATTACAACTTTTATTTCGGCAGAATCATCTTTTAATGTAAAATACATGTGACCGGAATAATGATGTTTAAAATTTGAAATCTCTCCGGAAACCCAAACATTTTCGAATTTACCTTCAAGAATATTTTTGATTTCGGCAGTTAATTCGGTAACAGTTATGGTTTGGTTTTGTTCAATCACTTTTGAATTGAATATTGATTATTGACTATTAAAAACCTGTAAAGATTGCTTGATTTTTTACTAGACTCGTTCAATATTTTCAGAATCGTTTTGTATTTGTGGAACTGGTTTGTGCCATTTTTTTATATGCTGAACAATTCCCCTATAAAAATCAATTAACATACCTTCAACAATCACTACAAAACCTTTTCTACTCTCAAATTTTCTACCAAGATTTTTAAGTAATAATATATTGAAACTTCTAATTTCTTTATTCATCACTTGTTCATGAACGTCTGTCAATTCCTCAAGGTTACATCTAATAGGATCTTGAATATATTTTATATTTACATCTATCAAAATATCATTTTTTAGATCCCTAAATAATTCAGGATTTTTTCTTTCACAAGCCTTGATTTGATTTATAAGCCAAGTTATTTGAGCACGTATTTTTCTATCTTGTGGTGGTAAAAGCGCAACACTCATTTCAATGTTTCTTCTATCAAATATTGAACGTACTGTGATATTTGATGCTGCACCTTCAATTTGCAAACTTGATTCTAAAAATTTATTTGATATTAATTCTCTTTTCTCATATTCAATTCTTGCTTTCAGATTGTCCTTAAACTTTTTTTGACCAGATTCTACAAGTAAACCAAGATTTCTACTCAACATTAACGCCATATCACGTTCTTCTTGTAACCAACTTGATACTGTTTCATCAACTGAATTATCATTCATTAAAAGTGATATACCAGCGTTTGTTTTTCTTACAATATCAGACCATCCCGGCTTCATTTGAGTGAATCCAATTATGCCAGAATTTTTTGATTCAAAATATTCTACAACTTCTTTCATTATTTCAACTTGATCTTGATCAGCAATATCATTTTCATTTTCAAACAATAATATATGAGCAATAGTAAGTAAATACGACCAGGATAAATGATATAGTGAAACTGCTTTAGGTGTTTTTACGGATACAGGAGATTGAGTCGGAAATGATACGAATTGATTA
>JAUXHY010000239.1 GCA_030621275.1 bacterium
GAGGCGCTTACCCTACAAGCTGAAGCAGTCTTGCAATCATTAGGATTACATTATAGGGTGCTATCTCTTTGCGCAGGTGATTTGAGTTTTGCATCGGCAAAATCATATGATCTTGAAGTGTGGGCACCCGGAGAAGAAAGATGGTTAGAAGTTTCAACCTGCAGTAATTTTGAATCATTTCAAGCGCGACGTGGTAAAATTAGATATCGCAGGGGAGAAGATAAAAAGGTAGATTTCGTTCATACTTTAAATGGTTCAGGAGTAGCTACACCACGCTTAATGATTGCACTTTTAGAAGCTTATCAAAAATCGGATGGTAGTATTTCTTTACCAGAGCCTTTACATTCATATTTTGGGGCAGAGGAAATAAAGATATGAGAACAATTTGGGTTGTTTTTAATTTAATATTATGGACTATTGTGTGCGGAATAACAGGAATATTTTTATCAATTTTTGAGTGGCGTGGAAAAATATTTGGAGCAATAGTTCATATATGGTCAAAGTTAATACTTGCTTCTGCAGGAGTGAAATATTCTGTGCATGGTTTAGATCATCTTGATTCAAAACAAAATTACATTTTCGCAGGTAATCATGAATCACCTTTTGACATTCCGCTTGCCTTTGCCGGTATTAAACATCATGTAATATCAATATCAAAAATTGAATACAAGTGGATTCCTATTTTTGGTTGGGCAATGCAAGCAGCAAAGCATATATTTATTGATAGACACAATCATGCTAAAGCGATTGAATCATTAAAGAAAGCAGCGTTGAGTCTTAAAAATAATCCGAGATCCATCTTGTTATTTCCTGAGGGGACACGTTCCACTGATGGTAAAATTCATAAATTCAAAAAAGGCGGTTTACTATTAGCAATTGAAGCTCAGTTTCCGGTAGTCCCGATGGCGCTGTGTGGTACGAGTGACGTGGCTGTTAAAGGGGCAAGGACATTAAAGTCAGCTTCTGTTGAATTGCGTATCGGTAAACCGATTGAGACAAAAGGAATGACCTATGACAATCGAGATATACTGACAGACAAAGTATATAAAGCAGTAATCCGATTAAAATCAGAATGGAAAAAGAATAAATAATCAATTTTATTCTATAAAATAATGAAATATTTATTACCGAATATTTCGTCTAGAAACCAAGTTTCCGAACCGACAAATCTCTACGAAATTGATCTAGTCAAGCAATGGCTTAATATATCACCCGGAACAATTATTAAAACTACAAATTCTAGTAAAATCACCATTATAAATGTAGGAACACGCAATAAGCATGAAGGTCCTGATATTAAAGATGCCATTTTAATTATCAATGATAAAGTGGTAAATGGACCAGTTGAATGCCATATTTGCACATCTGATTGGTACAAACATAAACATCATCAAAACCCAGCATATCAATCAGTAATATTACATGTTGTAAGAAAATTAAATGGTGGGATTGTTACACCAATAATACCCACTGTATTATTAAAACATGATATTCATTTTTCTAATAAATGCTCATTAAATAGTATTAACAAAAGTTCACATTTATTTAACACAATTATGCACAACAGTCATAATAGATGGTTAGATAAGATTAATATATATAATGGATATCATGATAATCAAAAACTATTAATTAAACTTCTAATAATTAATGGTTTTAGAATTTTAGGAGCAGGTGGTAATAGTACACAATTTATGAAATTGGCAAATAATTTAAACTATGACAAATTCCAATATCTAACTATGCAAGAATGTGAAAAATATTTATGGGATACAAGTTTACAATTAAAAATAAAATGGGTTAGGTGTGGAATACGTCCGGCACAGCAACCGCAAAATCGAATGAAACTTGCTGCTGAATTAATACATTATTTTTTACATTTAGATTTCAATGTACTTCCTAGTTTTAGTAAAGTTAAGTCATTAGTTGCTATTTATTTACCAAGTGCAGCTGGAAAAGGGATTCAAACCGAATTATTAGGGAATATTTTAATTCCATTTTATGCCGCAAGAGCTTTGTATTTCAATAAGATTGAAGATTATCAGAATTATTACGAAATATGGAATAATTTAAAATTACCTAATGCTTACCGGAAGTTTGCAAAACGATTTGGAACTATTTTACAATCAACACAACTAAAATCATTTTCATTATTGCAAGGTCTCATCACAATAAATAATAATTGGTGCAGCAAGAATTTGTGTCACTTATGTCCATTAAAGGAAGAAAATTATGTCAATAGTTAATAGAGCTGAAGCTATAAAGATCATCGACGAATGGCGCGCTGACCAAAAAACAATAGTTTTCACAAATGGCTGCTTTGATATAATCCACCGCGGTCACGTAGAATATTTACGAAAGGCAAAACTATTTGGAGATATTCTGATTTTAGGTCTTAACAGCGATACATCGGTAAGACGTCTAAAAGGCGAATCGAGACCATATCAATTTGAACAAGATCGTGCCGCAATTTTGGATGCAATGAAAATGGTTGATTTAGTAGTGATATTTGACGAAGATACACCACTTGAATTAATTTGTGAACTTAAGCCTGACATGTTGGTAAAAGGCGGAGATTACGACTCAAACTCAATAGTTGGAGCCAATGAAGTCGAGAGCTGGGGTGGGAGTGTAAAGACAATACCATTCTTAAAAGGATATGGAACCTCAAAATTAGTTGAAAAAATACTCGAAAGATAATTTACTTAAAACTTGTTTAACCTCATTCACTCACTTAATTTTGACCTTATTGTTCCGCTAAATATCTTATGATTAGACTACTTACAGGATTTTTAATTATTATCATGTCTTTAGTAAACCTAAAGGCACAAGACGTTGTATCAAATATTGATAGTACTAAATTGAACAATACCACCTATTTGAATGGTAATGGTTTTTCGCAATCAGGAGATCGTCTCCCACAATTATTAAGAGACGTAAAAGTTTATTTATCAGATGCAATGATCGCTGATGTTTATCACGATACCAATGAAGTCATATTTAATCTTGACAGAATATTT
>JAUXHY010000260.1 GCA_030621275.1 bacterium
ACAAAATTAATTCTCTTATCTGTTTTAGGGACACCAATTCCTAATATGGGATCAATGAAATTTTTACCTAAAATTGCTGCATCAATTGAACCGGTTGGATCATTGGGATCGAATGTACCATCTTTTGCTTTTAATAAATACCATTCTCCTTCACAATAAATTCCAAAAGAATGTATCTCCGTAGGAGTTATTTCACTGTTTTGGGGAGATACATCGAACTTTTCTGATGCCATTTCAATTATTGAAGCCCAAGATAGATCATTTAATTCTGTTACCACACGATTGTAAGGTAAAATATTCAATTCTTGATCAGGAAACATTACATTCAGAAAATAATTATAATTCTCGTTTCCGGTATGCTCCGGATTATTCTCCATTGCCCGTTTGCAAACTTCCGAAGCCGATTGACTTCTGTGATGACCATCCGCAATATATATATATGGTAATTTTTTAAATGCCTCTTGGATATTCTTTATATCCTCTTCTTTTTCTATAACCCATAACTTATGGCCAACACCATCGTCCGCAACAAAATCAAATAAAGGCGATTCTTCCTTTAATTTCTTAAATAGTTCGTCAACTTCAATATCATAACGAAAAGTAGAGAATACCGGTCCGACCTGTGCTCCTAAAAATTCAATATGATTTGCTCGATCATTAACTTTTTCCGGTCTAGTATGCTCATGTTTTTTAATCAGACCGTTGTCATATTCTTCAACGGAAGCTAATGCTACTAATCCAGTCTGACTTTTTCCCATCATCGTAATTTGATATAAATAGAAACAGGGTTTTTCATCGCGAGTCATTAATCCCAAATCCGAAAGTCTTTGTAAATTATCTTTTCCGCGTTGATAAACTTCGTCAGAGTAGGAACTTACACTCTCATCAAATTCCAACTCAGCTTTGTTAACTCGCAAAAATGAGTTGGGACTTTTCTCAACAATTTCTCGGGCTTCTTTAGCGTTTAATACATCATATGGTGGTGAAGCAATATCTTTAGCATATTCAGGTTTTGGGTGTAGCCCGCGAAAAGGTTTTACAATTGACATAATTTCTCCTAATTACATTTTGCTTAATGCTTTTTTTATTAATTCTTCGACACTTCCTTCGAGTTTGTCGGTTTCTTTAACTTTTTTCAATGCTTCGTTAATCTGTCCACGCTTATATCCAAGCGATAATAATGCATGAACCACATCTTTAATTTCATCACTTGGTTTTTCAACGCCCATTAAATTCGAAATATCAACATCCTCACCAACAAATTTTTCTTTTAACTCAAGGATGATACGTTTGGCAGTTTTTGGACCAATTCCTGGAATTACTGTTAATGATTTTACATCTTCAGCGATTATTCTTTGTTTAAAATCTTGGGGCGTTGCACCAGATAATATCGTGATAGCAGATCGAGGACCGATTCCACTCACACCAATTAATTTTAAAAATACATCCCTTTCGGTATCATCGGCAAAACCATACAAATCTAATATATCTTCCCTTACATGCAAATAAGTCATTAATTCTACGGACGTTCCAATTGATGATAATTTCTCAAAAGTTGCTATGGTAATACTGATTTTTAACCGTATGCCATCCATATCGACTACGGCGAAAGTTGGTTCTTTTTTAATTAATTTTCCAAAAATTGAATCAATCATAATCCATACTCCATATTCGTCAATCCACAATAGGCAATTGCTAAAGCATCCGATACATCAAATGGTTTTGGTAAAGATTTTAACTTTAGAATTCTTTGGATCATATACTGAACCTGTTCTTTAGTTGCCGATCCGTTACCGACAACTGCAGCCTTAACTTTACGTGGCGCAAATTCCTTACTCGGAATATTTGAGTTTGCTGCAGCAAGTAGAATTGATCCTTTTGCTTGTCCTAATATCAATGCAGATTTTACATTTTTCTGATGAAATGTGCTCTCAATTGCTAATAAATCAGGTTTGTATTTTTCAATAATTTCCATTGCATCTGAATATAAATATTTCAATCTTTCAGCCATAGATTCTTGTATCGGTGGACTAATTGTTCCATAACTTAAAACTGAAATATTTTTACCTTTCTCCAAAACTCCAAATCCTGTTGTGCGAATTCCCGGATCTATGCCTACAATTCTCATAAATTACTGATCAATATTTAATAATTCTTCATCAATATCAAAATTGGCATAGACGTTTTTGATATCTTCATTGTCTTCTAAAGCTTCCATCAAATTGATGACACTCTCAACATCCTTATCCTCTACTTTCTGAAGATTTTTTGGTATGAATTCAATTTCTGAGGATTTTACTGAAACTTTTTTTGCCTCTAAATTGTCACGGACTTCCATTAAATCAACAGGTTCAGTAACAATAATAAATTCGTTGTCTTCCGTTTCAAAATCTTCTGCCCCGCATTTTATAACAATTTCAAACATTGAATCTTCATCGAAATCACCTTTTTCAACAACGATCTGTCCTTTTTTATCAAACATCCACGCTACGCTGCCGTTTTCTCCAAGATTACCGCCATACTTTGTCATCAAATGACGAATTTCAGCAACAGTTCTTTTTTTATTGTCGGTCAATATTTCCATCATTATTGCCACTCCCGCAGGACCGTATCCTTCGTACGATGCTTCTTCATAATTTACGCCCGGTAATTCTCCAGTGCCTTTTTTTATGGCACGTTTCATATTATCGGCCGGCATATTTGCTGATTTCGCTTTTGCGATAGCCTGTCGCAAACGTGGATGTGCTGATTCTTCGCCGCCACCTGAGCGAGCTGCTATGGTAATTTCTCTTATGATAGTAGTAAAGATTTTACCGCGTTTTGCATCAG
>JAUXHY010000192.1 GCA_030621275.1 bacterium
AGACCCCTCTGAAAGAGGGGAATAATAAGTTTGTCATTCCGCACTTGCCTGTCCCGCTCTGCGGGGACGCGGAATCCATATTAAACAATAGATACCTCCCGCCACGGCGGGACGGGAATGACACAGCAATAATGGATTCTTCACTTCGTTCAGAATGACAATTTCGTTTATCTTTTAATAATCATTAATTTAGTTGAAATATTATTTAACGATTAATTAACGTTTATGAAAAATAATTGGAAACAAACTAAAAACAAACTTCACGAAATAATCTTTGAAGCCGATACACCCGCCGGCAAACTTTTTGATATTGCGTTAATAATAGCAATTCTGCTCAGTGTCGGGGCGGTCATGTTGGACAGTATCAAGCCGATAAATATTCAGTATGGTAACTTACTACACATCGCTGAATGGATTTTCACAGTTCTTTTCACAATTGAATATATATTGCGTTTGCTATCTGTCGGTCACCCAATGAAATATGCAAAGAGTTTCTTTGGTGTAGTTGATCTATTAGCAATTCTACCAACTTACTTAAGTTTGCTCATTCCCGGCAGTCAATTATTTTTAGTGATTCGCGTACTAAGAGTTATCCGAATTTTCCGTGTTCTAAAGCTCCTGCCCTATTTAGTTGAAGCTCAATCATTGATGAGGGCTTTAGCGGCAAGCCGACGGAAAATCACCGTATTTCTATTTACCGTATTATTAGCCGTTATTATAATGGGCTCTTTTATGTATGTTATTGAAGGTGAAGCAAACGGGTTTACCAGTATTCCGCGCAGTATTTATTGGTCGATTGTAACGCTCACAACCGTTGGTTATGGCGATCTTTCACCGCAAACTCCGCTTGGACAGATGTTAGCGTCCGTCATAATGATATTTGGTTACGGATTGATAGCAGTTCCAACAGGAATTGTTTCAGTAGAAATTGCCCGGAAAAGATCCGATAAAATTACGAACAACGCTTGCCCGGAATGCTCAGCAGAAGGACATGAAAGTGATGCTAAATTTTGCAAATTCTGCGGTGCAAATTTGAACAATACTTAAATGATAAATTCAATTTTTCAAACGGCAAATACTGCGATTGAAAAAGCTACACAGATTGTAATAGAAGCTTACAATCTTCCTAAGATTACCGAATACAAAGGTAAGACTGACTTAGTTACTCAAACCGATAGACAGTCTGAAGAAATAATTATTAGTGAAATACAAAAAGCTTTTCCTAAGCATGGAATAATTGCAGAAGAATCCGGAAGTTCAAATATTGATTCAGATTATCAATGGATTATTGATCCTTTAGATGGTACAACAAATTTTGTACATGGGTATCCATCGTTCGGGATTTCGATTGGAGTCATGTATCACAACGAATATATTTGCGGAATCGTAAAAGAATTACCGGCAAACCGTACTTATTCTGCGATTAAAGGAAAAGGTGCTTTTTGTGATAGTAAACAAATCCATGTTTCATATGTAAATTCTCTAAGTGAATCACTTTTAGTAACCGGATTTGGATATGAGCATGGTGAAAAGTGGAAAGCGAATATGGAATTATTCAAACAATTTACTGATATTACGCAAGGAGTTCGCCGTTTGGGGGCTGCAGCTATTGATCTATGCCATATTGCCTCAGGGAAAGTAGATGGTTTTTGGGAATTCGATTTACAACCGTGGGATACAGCAGCAGGAATTTTAATAGTTCAAGAAGCAGGTGGAATTGTTACCAAAATGGATGGAAGTAACTATTCAATTCACCATCCTCAAATATTAGCAACAAATGGTAGGATTCATAGTGACATGCTTAAAATCACAAAACCTGCCATAGAAAACTTAAGTCATCAAGATATAAAATTATAGGACTGCACGTAGTTTATCTACTTTAATCTTTATTGCCTCATTAAAAGTAAATGAATTGTTATCAGTCACTCGTCCAATTGTTGTGGAAGGTACGCCAATAGTCATACAAATCCTTTCAAATTCCATAATATCTACCTCGGAAAGTGATACAATAACTAATCCTTGAGTTTCGCCAAATAATAGTTCTTCTTCCTTCAATTTTCGTGATAAATGTATCTTTGCTCCTATTCCATTGTCACTCGCAATTAAACTTTTCGCAATAGCGATGGAAATACCGCCTGTACTGACATTAATAGCTGATTTGATAAGATTTGTATTAATTCCTTGCCTTACTACATCTTGTAAACGTTTTTCCATTTTCAAATCTACAGTTGGGAGAACATCAGATTTTTCATTTGTGATATATTGTTCATAAGCACTACCTGTTAATTCTCCGCGATGACTGCCCAACAATGAAATAAAATCACCGGCATTTTTAAAACTTATATTCATTTTAGTAGAATTGTGTTGATGAATGCCGATTGCAGAAATATTTTGATGCCACAAATCTTCAAATATATCAATTGAACGATTACCAACTTCAATTTCCAGTTCACGTACCGCTTCCTCTTGTCCTTGCAACAATTCAGATGCTTTCCATAAAGAATTTATATTCATTTTAGGAAATATATTTTGTACTATTATAGTTTTTGGCTTTGCACCTGTGCAAGATAATCTCCTAACGGCACTAGCAACTGATATACGTCCACTTAAACGCGGTGAACTATCAATTAAATGGTTCTTATCAGCTTGAGTCAATACAATCTGATCATCAATTGAATCATTATTTGAGTACAAACCGTAACTTGAATAGTTAATTCCTAATTTACTTTTTCGAACCGCATTTTCCCATAGTACATCATCTTCAGTGATATTAGTTAATAATTTTAATAATTGATTTGTATAAGATGTTTTATTGTATTTCTTTGAAACAATTTTAGAAGATTTTATATTAATCTCAGGTTGTATAAAATGTTTTGTGTTAACACTATATTGTAAATCAAATACAGAAACAGGAAGATTGATCAGTATATCGTTTTTGTTATTTATATGAATAATTTGGTCATTAATTAGCGCACCAATTTCATCTAAGTTTAATTCATATTTCCTACAGAATGCATTCAATTGAGGAAGACTATCGTGTTGAACAACAATTAAAATTGATAATGTATTATCGTCAGAAAAGTTTGAATTAATAGACTCGGTGGAGATGTCTTTTTTAATATTTATTCCATGGTTAGTTTCCTTAATCAAATTAATTAGCGCAACGCCTAATCCATTCCAATTGATTGATTTTACAAATAAAAACCAATCTTCTTTTTTAATATCATCTATGATTTTTATTAATTGATTAACATTTTTTTGGATGTATCTTTTCCCAATATTAATTTTACATAATATAGAATTTTCTAGCTTTGAAATTGCACTATTATCAACAATTTTCTTTAATCCAATTGATGTAGAATAAATAATTTCATTTTCTTCTCCTTTAATAAATCTGCCACCAATGACATTACTATTTTTTCGATTATTGACTTCTTTTTTAAATATCTTTTCTACATTTTGATTAGTTGAACTATTAATAACTATATCATCTAACACTGCATGTAGATTATTAATTTTATTGATATATTTTGTTTCGTCTTTATTAATTAAAAACGAATTATTTTGATCAATTATTATAAAACCAGTGTTAACAAATAAATTATATTTATCATCAATTTTAATTCTAT
>JAUXHY010000071.1 GCA_030621275.1 bacterium
ATAGCAATACCACCATGTGGTGGTGCACCATATTTAAGCGCTTCCAATAAAAATCCAAATTTTTGCTGTGCTTCTTCTTCCGAAATACCTAATAAGTCAAATACTTGTTTTTGCACATCCTGATGATGAATCCTAATAGAACCGCCACCTAATTCATAACCGTTCATCACAATATCATAACCACGTGATAATACAGACTTGGGGTCAGATTTCAGCTTCGGTAAATCTTCCAATTTTGGTGATGTAAACGGATGATGGACTGCTGAAAACCGCTGTTCTTCCTTATCCCACTCAAACATTGGAACATCAATAATCCAAAGTGGTTTGTAGGTATTCTTATCAATTAAATTTTCCCGCTTAGCAATCTCTACTCGTAAAGCACCAAGTGATTGCCAAACAGTTTCCTTTTTATCTCCAATTACGAAAATTATATCATTATTTTTTAACGATAATTCGGCTATAATTTTCTTTTGCAAATCATCATTAAAGAATTTCGCGATTCCTCCGGTAAGTTCAGTTTCACCAACTTTCATCCATGCTAAACCTTTAGCTCCGTGATGTTTGGCAAAATCGGTTAGTCCATCAATTACTTTACGGGAATATTTATCAGCTACGTTTTCAACAATTAAGCATTTTACCGATTCACTACTTTTGAACGCGTTAAAATCCGATGCATCGCTATAATTCTTAAAATCTTTGAGAGGCATTTCAAAACGTAAATCAGGTTTATCAGTACCATAATTTTCCATTGCATCAAAATATTTCATTACCGGAAATGTCTCAAGTAATTCTACGTCAATTACTTCTTTAAAGATTTGACGAGTTAGCTCGGTTGCCATTTCTATTATATCATCTTCATCTACAAACGACATCTCAATATCAATTTGTGTAAATTCCGGTTGACGATCAGCACGCAGATCCTCGTCTCGAAAACATTTTACTATTTGGTAATATTTGTCAAATCCCGATATCATCAATAACTGTTTATATGTCTGTGGAGATTGCGGTAACGCATAAAATTTACCGTGATGTAATCTACTAGGTACAAGATAATCACGAGCCCCTTCCGGAGTAGACTTCATTAGTACAGGTGTTTCAATTTCCATGAAATTATTATTTGATAGATATTTTCGTGTTGATTGGTACGCATCATGACGTATTTTGAAATTCTGTTGTAATTCATCTGTGCGTAATTCAAGATATCTATATTTTAATCTATAATCCTCCGATGCACTTTCTCTATCAGTAATTACAAATGGAAGCGGTGCAGTCTCATTTAATATTTCTAAAGAATCAACCATTACTTCTATTTCACCGGTTTTCATATTGGGATTTACCGCTTCTTTAGCGCGGGCTTGAACATCGCCGGTAGCGGAAATAACATCTTCAATAGATAATTTTTTAGCTGTATCAAATGCTGTTTTACTTGTCTCAACATTAAAAACAAGTTGCGTTTTTCCGTATCGGTCACGGATGTCAATAAAAATTACCTGTCCATGTAGCCGAATAGTATTAACCCAACCATTTAAACAAACATTGGTATTTATTTGTTTGTTATTTAACTCACCACATGTATGTGTTCTTTTAACCATTTATTTATCCAATAATATCATATTAATTTGTGCGAATCTACAAGGAATTGTGCTATCATTAAAATTGAATATTAACTATTGAATATTGGTCATTCATAATGGTAGTAAATCGTTCAATGTGATTTTTTTCGCCTTGGAAATATTTCAGGACTTGTAAAGAAAAAATATCGTAAATAGTATTTTCTGTTTGAGACCAACATAAAGTGTCGCGGTGAATTTAAATACTATAGATGTTTTTTTAAGCAACCGGAATATATCTTAAGCGGGTGTTTTTTTTGGTTCTTTTCTTACACTAAGAAAAGAATATATTATATATATTTATTATGTAGTTACCTTAGCATAAAGATGTGCGTCTGCGTATTCATCTCCATTTCTACACGCTTTTTCCATTGTGCCTTCTTTTTTATATCCACATTTTAACGCAACCTTTTCACTACTAATATTTTTAGGATGCATCAATATTTCAATTCTTTTTAATCCAAGTTTCTGAAAACCAATATCTTCTAACAGCTTTATAGCTTTAGTTCCGATACCCTTGTCCCAATATTCTTCATCTACAAAATAACCAATTTCTCCAATAAAAGTTCTGAATTGATTAATGTGAATTCCACAACCACCTACAAGTTTTCCATCTAACAAAATTGCATAATTGAACTCTTGGTTATTTTTTCTTTTTTCTGAATTTTGTCTTAAGAAATCTTTTTCAGCTTCTATGTCTTTGGGACATACTTTAAAATATTTGAAATTTGGATTATTTAAGATTTCAAAAAATCTTTTTGCATCAAAAACTCTTTGATATCTTAATTCAATTTTTTCTTTCATAGTGTTTTATTAAAGTTACAAGAATTGAGTTTTTTCCGCATTAGAAATATTTCAGGGTTTGTAAAGAAAAAATATCGTTAATAGTATTTTCTGTTTGAGCCCGACATATTATGTCGTGGTAAGTTTAAATACTATAGATATTTTTTCAAACAACCGGAATATTTCTTTAGCAAGTGTTTCTTTTGGTTCTTTTCTTACGCTAAGAAAAGAATATTATAAATAAATTATCTACCCGAAACTTTTAATCGATTTATTGCTCGTATCAAAGCGGCTTCAGCACGGAAAATATCAATTTTACCTTTTTCTTCGATTCTATCCTTCGCACGTTTCATAGCTGTCTTGGCACGCTCAATATCAATTTCAAATGATTGTTCAGCAGTTTCTAACAAGAGTAATACTTTTTCAGAAGAAATATCTACAAACCCTCCGCTTGTTGCAATCCATTTTTCCTTATTACTATCTTCAACTTTCACTTCACCGACTCCAAGTGCAATAACTGCGTCGGTATGTCCAGCCATTACGCCAAAGGATCCATCAATTCCGGGACAACGTAAATAGGATACGTTTTCTTCAGTTATTACGCGTTTTGGTGTAACAATTTCTATTGAAAATGTTGCCATTTATTTCTTTTTAGCTTTTTCTACCGCTTCATCTAACGATCCAACATACATAAAAGCGCTTTCGGGCAATTCGTCAACTTCGCCGTTTAAAATTGCTTCAAATCCTGAGACAGTATCTTCTAACGATACATATTTTCCCGGCATTCCTGTGAATTGTTCCGCAACAAAGAATGGTTGCGATAAGAATCGCTGCATTCTTCGCGCTCTAGCGACTGTTTTTTTATCATCATCGGACAATTCATCCATACCCAAAATTGCGATAATATCTTGTAGATCTTTATATTTTTGTAAAACCTCCTGTACCGAACGCGCAATTTGGTAATGACGGTCACCAATAACACGAGGGTCTAAAATCCTTGACGTTGAAGTAAGTGGATCAACCGCCGGATAAATTCCTAATTCAGATATTTTTCTATCTAGTACAGTAGTCGCATCCAAATGTGCAAATGCGGTTGCCGGCGCCGGATCAGTTAAATCGTCAGCCGGTACATAAATTGCCTGAACAGAAGTAATAGACCCTTTTTTTGTAGATGTTATTCTTTCCTGCAAATCACCCATTTCCGTTGATAAAGTTGGTTGATATCCCACTGCCGATGGCATACGTCCTAAAAGTGCTGAAACTTCTGAACCTGATTGAGTAAACCGGAAAATATTATCAATAAATAATAATACGTCTTGTCCTTCCTCATCACGGAAATATTCAGCCATCGTCAGACCGGTAAGTCCAACACGTAAACGCGCTCCGGGTGGTTCGTTCATTTGTCCGAATACCATCACTGTTTTATCAATGACACCAGATTCAGTCATTTCACGATACAAATCATTTCCCTCACGGGTTCGTTCACCAACACCTGAAAACACCGAATATCCGCCGTGTTCAGTAGCAACATTTCGAATTAATTCTTGAATTAACACCGTTTTACCAACTCCCGCACCACCGAATAAACCGGTTTTTCCACCTTTAGTGTACGGTTCCATTAAATCTACAACTTTAATTCCAGTGACTAAAACATCAGTTGACGTTGTAAGTTCTTCATGTTTTGGAGCAGGACGATGAATCGGATAATTTATTTTTGTTTTTACTGTACCTTTTCCATCTATAGTTTGTCCTAATACATCGAATAATCGTCCTAATGTTTCCGGACCTACGGGAACAGTAATCGGTGTGCCGGTATCTGTTACTTCCAAACCGCGCGTTAAACCGTCTGTAGAATCCATTGCAACTGTGCGAACAGAGGAGTCACCCAAATGCTGAGCAACTTCCAATACCAATCTAGTATCCCATTCTTTTACTTCAAGGGCATTCAGAATTTGAGGCAAATTGCCATCTTTAAATTCGACGTCAACAACAGCGCCCATAACTTGTGAAATTTTTCCTAATGCACTCATTCTCTTTTATCCTCTTTGATGTTTTAGTGCTTCTGCGCCACCGACAATTTCCAAAATCTCTTTTGTAATTACAGCTTGACGCGCATTATTAAATTTGCGTGTTAAATCACGGATCAGATCACCTGCGTTTTCAGTAGCACTCTCCATTGCCACCATTCGTGCAGCCTGTTCACTAGCGTATGACTCCAATAAATATCGCCATATTTGAATATTTAAATGTAATGGAATCAATGATTTAACAATAATGTCTTTTGATGGCTCGTATAATCTATCTGTAACTTCTATTTCTACATCTTTATCTAGTGTTAATGGAAGTAATCGTTCAGAAACAATTTCTTGAACCATAATATTTTTAAATTGATTGAACACAACTCTGATCTTATCAACATTTTTTGCAGTAAAGTGACTGATTATTCCATTACCAATTTTAACCGAATGATTAAAATCAAGGTCCACCCAAAAGTCGGTATGTTCTTCTATGATATTGTATTTATGATGTTTGAAATGTTCATATCCTCGTCGTCCAATACAAAAAATGTCAACATTTTCTTTACCAATTTCCAAAATTTCTTCTTCAGCACACTTGATAATATTTGTATTAAAAGAACCAGCCAAACCCCTATCAGAAGTTATCACGATGTAAGCTGTTCGCTTAACTTCTCGGACATCTAACAGTTCTAAAAGATTACGATCAACCTCAGGTAAAAGAGTCAGAATTTCATCTTTCAAACGATTGGCATATGGACGTGCTTGTTCCATTCTTTCCTGAGCTTTGCGTATCTTGGCAGCCGCAACCATTTTCATGGCACGTGTTACCTGCTGTATGCTTTTTACAGATGAAATTCTATTGCGTATATCTTTTAAATTTGCCATCTTTATTTAAGATGCATTGTACTAATTTTATAGATTTTAAGGTTATTTAGAACCACAATTACTAAATCCGTCACACTGCAAAGATTTTAAGAAAATCTTCAGTCGCTTTTTTCAGACTTGCTTTAACATCATCACTGAGTTTTCCGGTATCTTTGATCTCTTTTAACAAGTCACTATTGTTTTCATTAATATAACTTAAAAATCCATTTTCAAAATCAGCGACTTTGTCTGCTGGCAAATCATTCAAGAACCCCTCAGTACCAATAAAAATTATTGCGATTTGTTTTTCAACTGACAAAGGTGTGTACTGCTTCTGCTTGATAATTTCCATCATCACACGACCTTTAGTTAATTGGTCTTGTGTAGCTTGATCAAGATCAGAACCAAATTTGGCAAACGCTTCCAATTCACGATATTGAGCTAGGTCTAACCGTAACATTCCGGCGATACTTTTCATAGCTTTAACCTGTGCGTTTCCACCAACACGCGATACAGATATTCCTACATCAACAGCCGGACGCTGACCTGAATTAAATAAGTTTGATTCTAAATATATTTGACCATCGGTAATTGAAATAACATTAGTTGGGATATAGGCTGCTACGTCACCTTCCTGAGTTTCAATGATCGGTAATGCGGTAAGCGATCCACCGCCTAAGTCGTCACTAAGTTTAGAAGAACGTTCCAACAAGCGGCTATGTAAATAAAACACATCACCGGGATAAGCTTCACGACCGGGAGGACGTCTTAAAATCAAAGATAATTGTCGGTAGGCAACGGCATGTTTTGATAGATCATCGTAAATGACCAAAGCATGTTTACCATTATCGCGATAGTATTCTCCAATCGCCGCTCCGGCGTATGGTGCAATATATTGCAACGGTGCCGGATCAGACGCACTAGCGGCAACAATCGTAGTATATTCCATCGCACCGGTAGCTTCTAACTCGGCTACAACGCGTGCTACTGTGGAAGCTTTTTGACCGATTGCTACATAAATACAATATACCGGGGAGTCCGTTTCATGGGTGTATTTTTGATTGATGATAGTATCCAATGCTATTGCTGTTTTTCCGGTTTGGCGGTCACCGATAATCAATTCGCGCTGACCGCGACCGATCGGGATCATGCTATCAATCGCTTTCAATCCTGTTTGCAAAGGTTCAACCACCGGTTGGCGTTGCATTACACCCAAAGCTTTTCGCTCAATAGGAAACGTAGTTTTTGTTTTGATCGTTCCTTTACCATCAATAGCATAGCCAAGCGGATTTACCACTCTTCCAAACATTTCAGGACCGACACCAACTTCAACAACTTTTCCTGTACGTTTTACGATATCTCCTTCACGTACCAATCGACTTTCACCAAATAATACAACACCGACGTTATCTTCTTCGAGATTTAGCGCCATTCCAAATACGTCATTTGGCAATTCGACCAACTCAGCACTCATAACGTTTTCAAGTCCGCTGACATGGGCTACACCGTCACCAATTTCCAATACTTCACCTACATCGGAAACGTCGAT
>JAUXHY010000065.1 GCA_030621275.1 bacterium
CCTGCTGAAATTATTGCCGCTGAAGAAGAGGGAATTGAGTTCTGTTTCTTATCTGCACCTACAAAAATTCTAAATGATAAGAATGTGGTAAACAGTATGGAAATATTAAAAATGAAACTGGGGGAGCCTGATCCAAGTGGACGCCGTCGACCTGTGCCAATAGAAGGTTCAGAAGAAATTATCGTTTGTGATATGGTAATCCAGGCTATTGGACAATTCCCTAATTTAGATTTTTTAGGTAAAGATAAATCACATATATTACAGATTACAAAGTGGAACACTATTAATGCTCGGGAAGATACGCTCCAGACAGATGTGCCATATATTTTTACTGGTGGTGATTGTTTTACTGGACCAGGACTAGCAATTGAGGCAATAGCAGCAGGACGTTATGCTGCACGTTCCATTCATTATTATATCACTGATGGTAAGATACCGCCTATTATTGATAAACAAAAAAGCATTATTTCTGAATCTTTGCATCAATCTATTGTAGGCGTAGCACCTAAGCCCAGGGTTCACGAGCCGATTGTAACTTTGCAAGATCGATTAGGAACGTTTAAGGAAGTAGAAGGTACTATTGATGAAGAAGATGCCCGCTATGAAGCAACACGGTGCTTGAATTGCGGTGTATTCTGCTATAATCAGGATTTGGAAGAACAACCAGACGCTAAATTTCCTAACTAATTTATTAGGTTGTTATAATTACAAAAGGATAGAAGTATGAAAGTTATTAAAAATCCCAGAGGCCGTTTATCATTATTATTGATATTGGTGGCAATTCACTCATTTTGTGTTGGGGTAGGCCTCATTATACGTCCGGCAGAATTAATGGAACTGTTTGGTTTTGGTATGTGCTACGAACGTTTTTTCCCCACCCAGGGGGGGGTCTTTCATATTGTTATGGCTGTCGGTTATTTAATGGCTGCTTATAATGTGGATCAATACCGTTGTTTGGTCATATTTTCAATAATAGTAAAGATAATGGCAACCGTATTTCTATTTACATATTTTATTGCTGTAGAACAAATATGGTTAGTGTTGATGTCTGGATTTAGTGATGGTCTCATGGGTATGGCAATTTATGTAGCTTTATTATTATATCTTAAGTCTCGTAAGTCTCAGAAAAATCCAGAGTTAATTAGAAAAATCAGAATTTATTAAAAACTAAATTTAGTTAGGAGAGAACCATGGATATGAAACTGCCCGGAATTGTTGTTACTGGTGCTTCAGGTTTTGTGGGGCGTAATTTTTTAGAAGCAGCCGTTGGTAAATTTAGACTTTTCTGCCTTGCACGTCGTTCTCAGAAAGAAGCTGGGATTCCGTTAGATGATAACATACGTTGGACTCAAGTAGATATTGCACGCTGGGAGACTATGCGGGATGTTATTGATTGTATTAAGGATCATGGTGGCGCTGATTATGTCTTGCATTTAGCCGGTTATTATGATTTTAGCAATACTGAAAATCCCGAATACGAACGGACAAATGTAAAAGGTACTAAAAATGTTTTAAAACTAGCACAATTAATTGGATGTGAACGTTTTCTTTTTGCTAGTTCACTAGCAGCAACAGACTTTTCTGGTTCAGATATAATAATGAATGAAGAGAGCCCGCTTGATGCAAAGTTTCCCTACGCTATTAGTAAATACAAAGGGGAAGAATTAATGAAGAAATACTCCGAATGGTTTCCGGTAAGTATTATTCGCTTTGCCGCTGTATTCAGCGATTGGTGTGAATATCCACCGTTATATATGTTTATCAAAACTTGGTTATCGAGGAGCTGGAACGCCAAAGTTTTGGGTGGTCGTGGTGAATCAGCAATCACATATATCCATGTACGTGATTTAAACAGGATATTTTTTAGAATAATTGAATTGAGTGAAAATCTCCCTCGAATTGGTACATATATTGCCAGCCCAAATGGATTTGTTACCCATAATGAACTCTTTGCAACAACAACCCGTTATTTTTATGGACGAGATATTAAACCTATTAAGATTCCAAAATTTATTGCTGCCCCAGGTGTAATGTTACGACAGGTAATAGGAAAACTTATAAAAAACCCACCTTTTGAAAGGTTGTGGATGATGAAGTATATCGATAAAAAAATAAATGTAGATGCTTCCTACACTTTTCAAAAGTTAGGTTGGGAACCTACACCACGCTTAACAGTTTTGCGGCGATCACTATTTATGCTAGAAAAAATGAAATCTCATCGCGGTGCATGGGACCTGAGAAATGAGGCTGCCCTTTTACGCGTAGCCCAACGTCCAAATCTTTTAATTCACGATATTATGGTTGAGTTACGTGAAGAGACAATCGAAAAGATAATTGAAAAAATATTACTGCCGGAAAATAAGTCATGTTACTTGAATTATCAGGCAATGGATGAAAAACTGATAAAATGGCATGTTACGTTAATTTACCAATTGATTACGACCGGTGTTCGGACCAGAGATCGAATGTTATTACGTAATTATGCACAAATAATATCTTATCGCCGTTTCATTGAGGGTTATAAAGTTGATGAAGTAGCTAATTGTATGTTGTCAATTGGAGAGGTGATCAGCGATGCACTTAAAGAACATCCGGAAATGGAAAAGATGGAACAACGAATTTATGATTATATAACAATGACATTCCAATTAGCGGTTGATGAAATTGAAGATTCATTTGAACGTATAGCAACTCAACCACAGGAAGTCATTGATGCTGTTGATAAAGCTTCAATTCTTTCAAGCACTACTGATCTGGAACGAATTGTACTCGAACTAGAAGATATTTGTCAGGATAACCCAATGAATGCCCATCTGAGTTCTACAGGTATAGAAGCACAGGCAAATTCTACAGATAATTAAGCAGATTGTTTATGCGTAAGCGTGTAAACCGCCAAAGAAGTAGTTGCCATAGAATGTAACAAACATCATTGATGTTCCAATAATCGATAATATTGCTAAGCGACTTCCTTGCCAATCGCGATTATAGCGTGCATGCAATACAGCGGAATAAAAGAACCATACCAATAAAGATCCGACTTCTTTGGGATCCCAACTCCAGAAAGTTCCCCATGCCTGCTCAGCCCAAATCGCTCCGGCGAAAAGAGCTCCAACTGTATATAATGGATAACCTAATGAAACAGCACGGTAATTTATTTCATCTAATAAATCAAGTTTATTAGATATTTTATTGATTGATGATCCAAGTTTACGGTATATCAAATAGTATAATATTGGGAATATTATTAACGTAATAACGTAAGCGGATCCTAAGAATTCAAAGAAACGCCAAATACTTCCAAGATGCCTTTGTGAAGTTATCAGAATAACATCATTATGTATGAAAATCCCCACAAATAAACTTGACAAAGAAAAGCTTAAGGCAAATAAGGCAAATAACACACCACCGTATCCCGCATTTTTAGAGTCAGCAAATTTTTTCTTAAAGAAATGCCCGGTAACGGCTATCATTGGGATAAACAGTAAACCTAAGGTAACTACTAATTGACCAAGTAATGTACGCGCATTTTCATATTCCATTTGGCTGGCAAATTTTGATATTACCTGAAAAGCTGTGTGGTGTGGTGTTAATCCCGCAATTTTTAGAATAAAAAATATGAAAACCGGTATATAAATAAGATATAAAAGAGCAATTGATAAAAATCCATTAAAATCCTTTTTATCATCTTTTTTATATTGGTGTTTACTTAATAAATAAAATATACTTACCGCTCCTGCGATTACAAACGCACCGGATCCAATCGCTGCAAGCGATATATGTATCGTTAACCAATTGCTTTGCAAAGCCGGCATTAAATTTTCTGCGGGTGATTTGTCTAACAATGCGGCTGCGGCATTTAACATAACAATTATTGGGGTGATAATTACACCTAGTAATGGACTTTTATATTTTGTAACACCATAAAGAATTAATAGAACACCTGCCCAAGACATTAACATTAAAAATTCAAACATACTTTGAAAACGTATTTGTCCGACAATACTCCACTTAACAATAAATCCGCTAGTTTGCAGTAAAAGACCGATTATTAATAATAAAGTTCCGATTTTTTGCAGTGAATCTTTTTTTAATGAAAAGTACATTGCATAAGCAATAAATCCGCCAAAATAGAAAATAAAAGTATACCAGAAAAGATCTTGATATAGTCCTTCTGTCATTTGATTCTCCAAATTTTTATATTTGCTGTTTCGATAGAATAACTATTGTCTCCAGATGTAGTAAAACCTTTGTAATCTATTAAATCTAACAAATATTTCTGTCCGGGTTTGATAGAATGAAATCCAGGCATTTCTCTATAGCTTATTTGATAATGAATCAACTCTCCATTTTGATAAAAATCTATTTTGACAGCCGGATTTAATTCCTGATCGGAATCTGATGAAATGCTACCTTTGCCTGAAATCTTAGCGTCCGGTTCAAATTGATTAATTATTAAACTCCATTCTTCATCAATGGAATATGATTTTTGGTATGGAATAGTTACAGCATCCTTGTATAATTCCAATCCGCCGTCAGCAACTTGTTCCATATTGAATGGTTGTGTATTGACTCTTTGAGGATCGTCTTCTTGTAAGGCGAAATATCCTAAAACAATTAGTACAATTATGCCGATTGTATAAAGTAATTTTTTATTCATAACTTATCTTTTTAATGATATTATCTAATTCTTTTTGGAATACAATTTTATTTTTTGTAGATCTTCCACCGATAGTAATGTTTTTCTTATCGATTGCCACCCAAATATATCTTGGCCAAAACATAAAAGACATAATAAGTCCAATGGTAGATACCAACATTCCTAAAAAGATCACAGGTATACCTTTATTGGCACGTAATGTTAGACCGGTAATCCAATTTGTTTCATTACGTTCAAGCTCCTGATGATTTTGTACTTGTCCAATAATCTGCCTACGATTAGGAATATTCATAAAGAACTCATTAACAAGGGGTTTATAATCAGATTGATGGATAGAAACATGTTTATATATAAGTGGATTGTTGACAGTTATTTCATGTTTGGTTAATAAAGTTCCATCATGATCAAATAGACGAACGAAGGAGCGGAAATCTGAAATACGCGGTCCTTTATTATCTGTATAATATCGTACACGGAAACTGTCAACTACTATAGTTGGGTGTTCAGCCTTTGAAACCTTGAAATGCCAATTAAAATATTGGGGAAATTGTTCGTAATATTCTGTATCCTTATATTCATCGGCTATAATATATCGAAATTCTTGGCGGTCTGTTTTAGTGTAGATAAGACTGCCGAGAACAATTACAAGTAAAGAAATATGTGTTAATAAATGACCTAAGGAACTCCATCGATATTTTCGTGCAGCAATTAATTGTTCACCATTTGATTCAGATTCAGTTATATGATATAATTGTTTTTTTAACAACTTTTTAATTGTTTCAGCAGTGTTGGATTGACCCTTTTTAATCTGTTTGGCATTGTGAATGTTTTTGATATTATCGGTTGTTAAAAAACGTGTAAGCGTAATTGATCTTAAAATTGGTTTTGTATTTTGTATAACACACAATAAAACAGAAATTATCAAAAACCATAATAATGTGGAATACCACCAAGATGAATATGGTGAATGTTGTTGAAATAATGTATGTAGAAAAGATTGTTTGGAGAAAAAAGTTGGGTATTCATTTATTAGCATAGAGAACAACGAAGTTGCGCCAAGGACAGTTAAAATAATTACAGCAAACTTCATTGACGTAAATAAATTGTATAGTTTTCTCATGAGTGATGAATTAGATTTTTGTTTATTTGTCATAAATTTTGATGCGGAAATTAGGACACAAAGTTTACTTTTAAAAATAAAAACAAAAAACAAAAATGCCTTTTGATAAAACATTATTGTATTTTTTAATATAGAATATTTGTAGTATAAAAAAGTAAGTAGTAATAGAATAATTTGACGTTAATTGCGAATTAAATTAAAGTAAAAATTATACGAATTATTGTCCGCATTTCCTTTATTTGTATTCTATTACTAAAGTAATTTTATACTATGTATATCAGCAAAAATTTAATAATTGAATAGGCCAAATAAATGAACAAAATAACTTACAATCCTTTTGAAACAGCGCAGAAACAATTTGATCATGCTGCAGATTTATTAGAACTAGATCAAGCTACTCGTGACTTATTACGTAATCCGCTCAGAGAATTTCATTTTAGTATACCAATCCGTATGGATGATGGTACAATGAAAGTATTCAAAGGGTTTAGGGTTCAGCATAACGATGCAAGAGGTCCCGCTAAGGGTGGTATCCGGTTTCACCCTCAGGAGACCATTGATACTGTTCGTGCTCTTTCTATGTGGATGACATGGAAAACAGCTGTTGCTGATATTCCATTAGGCGGAGGTAAGGGTGGTGTTATTTGTGATCCACATAATTTAAGTTTGACTGAACAAGAACGAATTTGTCGCGGATGGGCACGTCAGATCGTAAAGAATGTAGGATCGCATTCAGATATTCCTGCACCGGATGTAATGACAAATGCACAGCATATGTTATGGATGTTAGATGAATATGAGACAATTAAAGGTGCGAAAGACCCGGGATTCATTACAGGTAAACCTGTTGGTATGGGCGGATCATTAGGCAGAAAAGAAGCTACAGGGTACGGTGTCATGATTACTGTTAGAGAAGCCTTAAAGGTATTAAATATTAATCCAGAGAATACTTCAGCAAGTATACAGGGTTTTGGTAATGTCTCTCAATTTGCAATTGAATTATATCAACAGATGGGAGGAACTGTAAAATGTGTTTCATGTTGGGACCAAGAAGATCATACTAGTTATTCTTACAAAAGAGAAGATGGAATAAATTTAAAAGAACTTCTATCAATTACAGATACATTTGGTGGTATTAACAAAACTAAAGCTAAAGTATTAGGGTTTGAAATGCTACCTGGAGATGCATGGTTAGGGC
>JAUXHY010000057.1 GCA_030621275.1 bacterium
GGCACTCTTTCATACTAAAAGATCATTGAGAATTAATTATAATTCAAAGCAATGCGCTAATTGTGCGGTAGCAAAAGACAGAGTTTGTAATATAACTTGTCCGTTAAATCTTAACCCAAGAGGTGACGATATTTATCCATACTGTTATAATTGTATGGAATGTGTAGATATTTGCCAAAAAAATGGGAAAGCATTAAATATATCATTTAATAAAAAGTAAATTGGGAGAAAAGTATATGGAAAAAGAAACAGCCCCAAAACAATCAAGGAGAGAGTTCCTTACCAAGTTTGGTGTTTTTGGTGCTTTAACAATAGCTGTTTTCGCGTTTGCTAGGAACCTTTATTTGTTCTTTACTCCAAGTAAAAAAGAGAAAACATACCATAAATATTTGGTTGGTAAAGTAGATGAAATTCCTATTGGTAAAGCAAAGGAGATAACGATTCAAAAAAAGCCTGTTTTTGTTGTTCACAATGAAGATGGCTTTAAAGTATTTTCAGGAATTTGTACGCATCTTGGATGTATTATAAAATGGGAGGAGAATAACAATAGATTCTATTGTCCTTGCCATAAGGGTATTTTTGATAAAACAGGGAAGGTTACCGGAGGTCCTCCACCTAGACCACTTGACGAATTTACGGTTGAAATGGATAATAATTTAGTATTCGTTAAAGTTGAAGATAAAGATAGGAGTCCTTGGTCATGAGAGCAAAAGAATGGATTAAAGAACGATTTCCTATTGATTACAAAAAATTTATCGAAATAAATGAGAGTATTTTCATCAAAGAACCAATTCCAGTGCATATGAAAAAGTGGTTATTTGCCATGGGAACAACACCGTTTATATTGTTACCCATACAGATTATCACAGGAATCTTATTGGCCTTTTATTTTATGCCATCACCTGAGATGGCGCATGAGAGCGTAAGGCATATTACAGAGGAAGTGCGAATGGGTTTTTGGATAAGAGGGCTCCATAGTTGGGGTGCGAATCTAATGATCATTGCAATATTTTTACATATGATGCGTGTTTTCTTTACAAATGCTTATCGAAAACCCAGGGAAATTAATTGGATCGTTGGATTTGTTTTACTAATGTTAGTGCTAACAATTTCTTTTACTGGTTATTCATTAACATATAATCAGCTTTCTTATTGGGCTATGACAGTTGGAACAAATTTAGTTAAAGAAATTCCATTGATAGGAGGATTCGCGCTTGAATTGTTACGTGGAGGAGAAAGTATTGGGACAAATACGCTTACACGATTTTACACTTTTCATGTATGGTTACTACCGCTGATAATTGTGTTAATGATGGCAATCCATATAATTGTACTAAGAGTTCATGGCGTATCCGAACCGGAAGGATATGAAAAAGGTTATTATGCTTTTTACCCAACGCACTTTTTTAAGATTATTTTAGCAACATTATTCCTTTTATCTTTGTTAAGTTTGTTAGCTATAATTTATCCTCCGGGAATTGGTGTACCAGCAGATCCCTTAAATACCCCATTACATATTAAACCGGAATGGTATTTTTACTCCGTATTCCTTTTCTTAAAATTTATACCAATCAAGTTAGGAATATTGATAACGGGAATAGCAGTAATGGGAATGGTATTTTGGCCTTTTATTGAGCCATTTTTATCAAAAGATGAAAAGAAAAGAACAATAATTAGTTATATAATAGGCGCATTAACTATTTTGATACTGATTATTTTAACATTGATACAAACTTTCACACTTTAACAAGTATATTAGGAGAAGAAAATGAGTAATATAAAGATACAGCAATGGTTAATTGGAATTTTTAGTGTATTGTTAATTGTTACATTGATGATTGTAGCAACTGTAGAGGTTAAAAAAACACAAGGACACAAAGCGGAGATTGATATAGATAAAGTTAGTAATCAATGTATTATATGTCATGAAAAGGAAAATATTGCTGTTAAACAGATAGATGCTTGGGAAGAGAGTGAGCATGCTGTAATGGGTATTGGTTGTAATGAATGTCATGAAGCAGAAAAAGATGATTTTGATGCTCAAAGATGTCCGGAAAGCGATTTTCTGATTGCACGACATCCTACTCCAAAGGATTGTGCCGAATGCCATGAAGAGCAAGTAAATGAGTTTGCTAACAGTAAACATGCACATCAATTCTGGTTATTAAAGAATGCCGATAGAGCAATCCTTGAAAATCCAATTGCTACAAGGCATGGTTGTGAAGAATGTCATAATATTGCCAATATGTGGCCTGATGGTAGTGTTGGAGAATGCGATGTATGTCATGCAAAACATTCATTTGATATGGCGGTTGCCCGTCAGCCTGAAACTTGCGGTGAATGCCATGTTGGACCTGACCATCCACATATAGAGATTTATCTTGAATCGAAACATGGTAATATCTTTAAAGCTTTAGGTAATGAATGGGATATGAGATATAATACTACGAAAAACGAACCGATTCCTATCGAAGCTCCGGTATGTGTTACTTGTCATATGGATGGAAATGAAAAACAGCCGATGACGCATGATGTCAGTGCGCGTCTGGCAACGGAATCTCAAGCTCCTTGGAGTTTTAGAACTGTTTGGGATGAAGAAGGTCTTGGAAGTTGGGAAGTAAAGCGTGAGCGAATGGAATCAATATGTAATAGCTGTCATGCTCCAAGTTTTGTTGATATGTATTTATTAACAGCCGATCTTGTCAATTTACAGTACAACGAAATCCGCCGATTCTTTGTGTATTGGACGAAAAAGTTAACTGCCAATGGTATGATTGATCGCTTAAAAGCGGATGGTAAATATTATTCCGATCCAGTGCTTATCGGTTATGATGAAACACCTGAAGTACTGATGTATCATAGCTGGCATCATGAAGGTCGTAGATTCCGTCATGGCGCGGAAATGATGGGCGCCGATTATACACAGTGGCACGGTATTTGGGAAATTCAACATAATATGATAGAAATGCTCACATGGGCTGCAGAGCACGGCGATGAAGAAGCGCAAATATGGGTAGATTCAAATGATCCTATCAAGTTTGCTCCATATGCACTGTATGATATTCCCGGTACAGCATGGGGTATTTCCGCAAAAGCGAATACTACACCATATGTTTATAAATATGATGATTATTGGGATCGTATTAAAGCTAATGTTGAAACAGCATATAATACCGGTTTCTTATCTGAGGATCAGTGGAATCTGTGGATGAAACGGTATGACAATAAAGAACATTATCTTGGTTTGAAGTATGAAGCAGATGTTGATTCAACTTGGAATTTCTACAAAGATAGAAATGATGTAGATACTGAAGCTTTCATAAAACAAGCTGTTAATTTGGAATTGCCCGGTAAATCATTTTATGAGGGAAAATAATATAGATATTGAATAAATAAAATAAATACTCTTTCGAGTTTGTGATTCTACGGGTATTTTGCCTATGAATCACAAACCGATGGGTTTGTGAGGAAACTTATCAAACCTCCCGATCAGGTAAGAACCTGTGAATTGGAAAGAAAGGGGTCGAAGATGTAGGTTGTAGAGTAATTCTGCAACTTGTAAAACCTCCATTCTAATTACAGGATGGAGGTTTTATATTATTAAATTGAATATTTTAATTAATAAAAGAGATAGAAAAATGAAAAACGTCAAATTAATTAGCATATTTGTGATGTTGAATATAATTGTTTATGCTCAAACAGAGATTTATGGCTTAGTCAATACCGGTAATAAATGTGAACCGCTTGCAAACTGTAATATTTTGTTAAAAGATACTGAAATTGGTACAGTTACAGACGATGACGGTTATTTCAGTTTATTGACGGTTTTTGAAGGCGAGCATATTTTGCAAGTTAGTCACATTGGATATAACATTGCTGAGAGAGCAATTAATATTAGAAAAGGAAAGAATATATATCTTAAGATTAAGATGCAATCTGCAATTCTCGATGGTGATTTAGTATCCGTAACAGCCACAAAAACAGCCCGAAGATTATATGAAATACCGGGTAGGTTGGAAGTTATCACTAATAAATATTTAACAAAATTACCTTCTCAAAAATTAGATGATATTCTACAATATGTATCGGGATTAAATGTTCATAGGACTTCCGGGATATTTGAAATTCGACCAGTTGTCAGTTTAAGAGGAGTGTCCGGCGATGAAGCCGGAAGAACATTGATTTTAGTGGATGGCGTACCGATCAATAAATCGGATACCGGTGTGGCAAATTGGAATAGGATTGATGTAAATAATATCGATCGGGTGGAAATATTCAAGGGTGCGGGGTCTTCCCTATATGGCAATAATGCAATGGGCGGGACGATTAATATCATCACAAAAAGACCCACACAAAATTTTACCGGAAATTTGAATTTGTCGCGGGGAACCTACAATACAAATAGTATGAATGTCAGCGCAAGCAGTTACATTTTTGATAAAATATCTCTAAACTTGGCGGGATTTTATCGCAATAGCGATGGATACTTCGACCTTCCCGATAGTTTACAAGATGAATATTCTGTACCGCTTTTCCTCGATGAAAAAGGGATTTCTGCGAATATGGGATATAGTTTTGATGAGAATACTGTCCTTGATATTAAATATGATTATTACGACGATAAGCGCGGCGAAGGAGTGAAAATTAATCAAAGTGATGGTAAACATCGCCAATTTGACACTAATTTTATTCAAGCGACATTTTCAAAAAAGCACAATGTTTCGAAATATGAAATAAACGGATATTTACAAAAAGAAAATTATCTCAGAGTAGATGAGGGATTCAAAAAAGGTGTTTACAATCACTTTGATGTTTCGTCTGAAAGAATAGATAAGGGACTGTTATTTAATTATTCATTAGACTTAACAAATTCAAATTCTTTAACATTTGGAGCGGAAATCAAGTCGGGGAGCGTTAATGGCGGTGATTACTATACCACAGCGCCGGATACTATAATAAATAAAGGAATGCTGCGGAATTTTGCATCCTATTTGCAATATGAATTTGGATTGATGAACGATCAATTGAAAATTATTTCAAGTGTACGTTTAGACGATGTGAAATTTCACGATGGATTTTTCGGCGCTAATGTAGAAAATAATCCGTTTTACAATTACAACGGTGATATTGCGGAAAATAATTGGAAATCGCTCAGCCCGCGCATCGCTTTGCGATATTATTTGGAGAATAATATTAGTCTATATTCATCATTTTCAAGAGGATTCAGAGCCGCAACTTTAGATGATTTATGTCGCACCGGCTGGATGCGTTTAGGTCCTAAACTTGCAAATCCTGAACTTGGACCGGAAACAATTGATAGCTACGAAATTGGTTTAGATTATTCACCACATCATTTATTGAGAATATCGCCGACAATTTATTATTCAAAGGGCAAGGATTTTCTGTATTACGTTGATACCGGTGAATTGTTATGGGGTAGAAGGCCAATTTATACGCGGGAAAATATTACCGAAGTTGAAATAAAAGGCGCAGAATGCGATGTTGTATTCAAACCAAATAATGTTTTTTCAATATTATGCAATTATACATATAATAATTCGGTAATAACTTCTTTTACGGAAAATCCGGAGTTAGAAGGGAAATACTTAGTGTTTTCTCCGGAACATCAATTTAAATCGGTTTTGCAATTTACAAGTGATTTATTTAGCGTAAATTTTGGAGCTTTATATAAAGATAAGCAGTTTACCAATGATAATAACTCTGAACGAATAGATGGATATATCACCTATAATTGTCAATTATCTAAAGAGTTATTTAATAGTTTTAAAATATCAGTAGAAATGCAAAATATTACCGATGAAAGAATTACCGAACATCCGGAGAGACTTTCTCCGGGCAGAATGACTAATGTAAACCTATCTTATAAATGGTAAAGGAGGCTATTTAAATGACATTTGAAAAGCAAATTCCACGAATATTATTAATTGGAATAATTTGGGGATTGATTGAAATTTTGATAGCTCCCATAATTAAATCGGCTCAACCGGCATTATTTGGTTTTTTAATGCCTTTTATAACAGTAATTATAATTCTAACCGGTCGATATTTTGTACCTTCCTACGGTTCTGTAATCTTGATGGGGATAATTGCATCTGTAATGAAATATTTATTATCTGGGATGGTACTGCACGGAGCTTTTATGGCAATATTATTGGAAGCATTGTTAGCAGAAATTATTCTTTCAATATTTAGTATGAATTTATTTTCATATATATTTGTTGGAATATCAGTGGAATTATACAGCGCTATTCATCCATTATTATCAAAGGGTGTATTTTGCCAATCGGCACACTTTATCAAATTTAAGAAATTGTTAGTCAGCGTATTTAATTGGGACCTTTCAGCAATGAGTCGTGATGTACTTAGCAACATTTTTCTAATTACGCATATTATTTTTGGGTTATTAGCCGGATTACTCTTTTTATGGATAAAAAAGTATTTAGTAAGTTTTACAAATAGAAAAGAGCAAAAAATTCATTCAGTAAAATGAATATTTCATTATATAATATCAACGCCTATATTTTTACCGGCGGTCAAAGCCGCCGACTGTATACGGATAAGAGTCTTGTTCAATTAAATGGTAAAACACTTACTGAAATAATTCACCATAAACTGAGTTTAATCTTTGGTAATATCTATATTGTAGGTAAGGAAAACAATTTCCCTGATTATGATTTTATTCAAGATATTAAATCTGTTCAATGTCCATTGAATGGAATTGTAACAGCACTAGAACATACTCAAAACGATTGGATATTCGTAATCGCCTGCGATTTACCATTGGTTAAAATAAGTAGTATTAATGACATATATGATAGTATTGATTCAAACACACAAGTTGTTTTACCTAACGTAAATAATAAACTTCAACCATTATGTGCCTTCTATCATAAAAGTATTTTGAAAATATTCAATATTGCAATTGATGAAAATGATTATTCATTAATGAAATTATTGGATCAAAGCGAGGTTGTAAAAGTCGAAATTCCTACTGTTGATAAAGAACAATTCTTGAATATCAATTATCCGGAAGATTTGGAGAAAGCGGAAGAATTGTTGGAAAAAGAAAATAATTGAGTTGTTCAATTTAATTACATGTAATTTTTTGTATGAAAAAATATAAAATTGGTATTGATTTAGGTGGTACAAAATTACTTGGTGTTCTCACCAATAGTAGCAACAATATATTGGAAAAGAAAAAGATAAAAATTCAAA
>JAUXHY010000112.1 GCA_030621275.1 bacterium
ATATATTTCTGGGACTTTTGGCACCAGTCTTCTGGAATGTTCTCCAACCATATCAACAAAAGAGAATATTGACATTATTTAATCCGGAGCTTGATCCATTAGGAGCGGCATATCAAATAGTACAGAGTCAGACGGCAATTGGCTCAGGTGGATTATTTGGAAGAGGATGGATGCAAGGTACGCAAACACAATTAAAATTCTTACCGGTACAAGAATCTGATTTTATTTTATCAGTAATTGGTGAAGAATTTGGATTCGTTGCAATATTTACAATATTTTTATTGTATGCTTTTATCTTATTCAAGATTATTCAATTTGCATCCATTGTAAAAGATCGTTTTACAAGTATAGTATTAATAGGCATTGCATCTATTACATTAGCTCAGGTATTTGTGAATTCAGCTATGACAGTCGGATTAATTCCAGTAAAAGGTTTACCATTACCGTTTATTTCATATGGAGGATCATTTTTAGTATCTTCATTTATGATGATGGGGATAGTATTGAATTTTGCATCACATTGGTCAGATTAATGTAATATATTGTAGATGTATTGATAAAACAGTAAATTCAGCCCTCTCATTTGATGTATTGATTTCCAATTTGTGTATTGTATGTAGATATGTGATGAGAAAAATATTTAACAAAATTTAAAGCAAGATTTTATGTCAAAAAAATTATTCTATGTAACAACTGAAATGACACCATTCGCAAGTGTGTCGCCATTGGGCGATTTTTCAGTAGATATTCCATTAAAACTACAAGAGATGCAACATGACATTAGGACAATTGCTCCTAAATACGGGTTTATAAGTGAAAGGAAGTATATCCTCCGTGAGGTGATTAGATTACGAGATATTTCTCTAGAATTTGCTGGTGAAACAATCAGTACTTCAGCTAAAAGTGCATTTATTCCAAAGACGAGAGTGCAAGTATATTTCCTTGAACATACAGAATGGTTTAAGCCATTGTCGAATTTGCTTTATAAATCTAAAAATGGTCGTATTCTAGGCGATAACGATATTCGTTCGGCATTTTTCAGTAATTCTGTTTTAGCAACATTACCTCATTTATTTTGGAGTCCTGATGTAATTCTCTGTAACGGTTGGCAATCAGCGCTAATTCCTGCTTTATACAAGCAAAAATTTGAAGGCGGTAAATTCTACAAAAAAATAAAGACTGTACAGCTGATTCATTGGCTTGATGAGTATCCCAAATTTAGTCGCGATGTTTACAAAAAAGTCGGAATTGAAATTCCAAAATCTTTAGATAAAAAAGAAATTAATGCCTATAGTATGTCGGCAGAATACGCCGATGCGATTATTCTGCTCAATCAACCTGGCAATGATATGAGTAAAGAATTGCTTAAAATAGATGGAATCAAAAAACATAAATCGAAAATCCATACTATTGATATTGATTATACAGAATCCCCTGATTATTCTGAAGTAGCAATTAAGATAAACGAAGTTCTTGAGAAACTTTCCGATTAATCACTCGTAGTAACTTCGAATAATCTTATGAAAAATAATATCTTTATTAGTATAATAATCATAATTACGTCTATCGTAATGTTCTTAAGCTGTACCGAAAATACAATTCCGTACAATCTATCAAACTCTAACTTAAATATTGATACTATTACTGTTAGATCAATAGAAGGTGGCACATACTTAGCTCCTCCGTTGATGGGTAGTACAAATGGGTTATATTTTGGTAATACAGATGGTTTTAACAATTTGTTTTCTCTAATTCAATTCTCTTCTTTATCCTTAAGCGGTGCAATATGGACTTATAGTTTACTTGATACAGCGGTTACTATCGATAGTTTGGTTTTTACTTTTACTGCTACAGATGATACTTTATTTACAACTAGTGAATTTGAATTGTATTATTTTCCCGAGGGTGGAGATTCTCTTTTTAGTGAATTGGAGAGTAATTATTTAAATATTACTGAAACTGATGTAATTAACGGTGTTCCGATTGGTCGAAGTATTTTTACTCAGGATGTACCTGATTCTACTGAGTCTGTATATCCTAAACTATCCTTTACTATTGAGAATAAAGATGCTATTATTAATTTCATAGCCGATACTACGGACACTCAAAATAGAACATTTATGTTAAAGAATATTGATCCAATTGATAATTTTGTATCGGTACGTAGTAGGGAAACATCAGATTATCCCATAATAAATGTTCACTACCGAGTGAATGAAGATACATTACATAGCGTCTTTTTTCCTGTTAAGGATTTGACAATCGTGGAACCTCGCGAGTTAACTGATAATGATGTTAACAATATTTCTGTTGGAAGAGCAACTGGATTAAAATCGATAATTCAATTTGATTTTAAAGATATACCGATAGACTCAGCTAATATGGTAATTAAATCAGCAGAATTAATTTTTAATTCAATCCCTGATATATCATTAGATAATTATGAAATCAGTGCCGGGATACTTGAAGATTCAATAGGTATTTCAAATTTTTGGGAAATAGATGAAGACCAATATTCAGTAAACCAGGATGTACTAATGACCGGTACTTTTGAAGATAACCAATTGAAAATTGAGATTAGATCATTCTTACAAGGTATTAATACCGGTAGTTATAGTAATTTTGGACTTAAGTTATTCGGGAGTAATTATAGTGATCCTTTTCAATCGGCAAATCTAATATTTGATCCAAATAATTCAGATAATAACCCATATCTTAAGATTGTATATGTTAAATTATAATAAAGTAATTGTTTTACTAATATTTTTATGTTCAACTCTATTCAGCCAAAGTTTATTGAACGGATACGGATTTGGAAAAAAAATAGCTATATATGATGCGGCATCACTGGGAATTTCTTCAACCGGATTATTGCCTTCATTTAAGAAAGATGTATCGCTACAAAATCCATCTACTTGGAAAAATTTGAATTTTACATATTTCACTGTAACTTATCAGGTCGAACAAAAAACAGTTTTAGATAATATTATAAATAGCACTTCTAATCTTGGATATGCACAGTTTATTGTTCCTATCAAAAATAAATATGCATTTGGCCTCGGTATTCATCCGTATTATGATCAGTATTTACAATTAGATGGTGAAGATGAGAATGAGTACATTGCTTTTGGCGATACAATAACAACACATCATTCATATAGTAGTTTTGGTGGAATTACAGCATTTAATATATCAATAGCTGGGAATATTGCTAAAAACTTTAATGTTGCCATTTCATTTGATTATTTATATGGATCAGCCCGTCAACAAACGATTTTTTCTTTAGATGATTTAGATTATTATTCTCAACAGAGACATATTTACACAGGTAGTTTGGCTAAATTATATTTCAATAGTGACATATTATCAATTTGGAATGTTCCACTTAATTTATACTTTGGATTAGGTTTCCCCGTTCAATCAATTTCTGTTAAATCTTATTATCATAAGCCATTTGAAGATTCCAATGATTCCGGTGCGCAAGATAATTCCGACTTCCCATTATTATCGGATACAATCTATCCAAAAGAAGTGAATACAAAGAATGCATCAGCGCCGTATGAATATCAATTTGGATTCGATTATAATTTCCATAAAGAATTTAGCGTACTTGGTGAATTTTCAAGATGGGAGGACAAAGAAAATATTGGTGTAAGTTTTTCCGAATTAAATGATCAAATTCAATCAATAGATCATTACAATATAGGTATTATAAGATTTGTTCCAAGATTACCTAAAAATATTCTTGATAGGTTTAACTTTAAAATTGGAGCATACTCTAATAAAATTGAACTGGTAAATTCTGAAAAAGTTATAAATGAGTATGGCATTTCTACAGGACTTAGTTTTAACTTCGGCGTCACAAAAAATCAAGTTGATTTTTCATATTCTATTGGCAAAAGAGAAGGATTATTTAATATTGGTTATGAAAATATTCAAAAATTTAGTGTTGGAATCACAGTAGGAGATATTTGGTTTGTAAAAAGGAGGACTCAGTAATGGTTAAAAAAGGATTATCATTCAAATTATTTTTAGTAGCAATATCCGCATTTATTATCAGCATGTGTGTTCCACCGGGACCATCGGCAGCGGATATAGCTGAAAAGGCACGTATAGATTCTGTAAAAAATGTACGCTGTCCACGATTAATGAGTAGCGCAGCGGAATATTACCATGCCCGCGATTGGGAAGCGACTGTGCGTGTTTACAGTGAGGTTGTTGATTTGGGATGCGATGAATGGGATGCAACATTTGCACCACCGGAAGAAATTTATCAATACTATGGAATTGCTTATGAGCAAATGGGTAAATATGATAGCTCAGAATATGTTTTACTGAAAGGTGTAGAAAAGATTCCGAACAATATTGATTTAAGAACACGTTTGGCATACGCTTACAAACGTCAGGGTAAGACTGATCAGGAGATCGTAGAATACGAACGAATACTTGATGAACTTGATCCGCGAAATGTAAGAGTAATGACAGAATTAGCTTCATTATATCGCAAAGAAGGAAGATATGAAGAGCAAATTCGAGTTTTACAAAAATTAATTGATATTGACCCAACCAACGAAGCAGCAATTGCCGATTTAGCTGCGTCATTTGAGAGGACTGGAAAAGACCCTCTCGAACTTTATTTGGACAAATATAATAATAATCCATCTGGGACAAACGGTGTTCAATTAGCGGATGCTTATATACAAAATAATCGTACTGGAGAAGCAATTGATGTTTTGAAAGCAGTTAGCAGAAAAGAACCGAATAATAAAATAATTTTTATTAAGCTTGGTGATGCATATGTTTTAAATGAAGAATTTTCAAATGCTTCAATTGCTTTGGAACAAGCATATAAACTTGATTCGCGTGATTATCAAACTGCAATTAGAATTTGTGAAGTAAATTCTGAATTAGGAAATTTTGGTAAGGCAATTTCTTGGGCAGAAAAAGCAATTAAAGGTTCAAAATCGTCAGGTGAAGCTTTAGGTGCAAAAGGCGATGTATATTACAACGCATTCCATACTTGTCGTACACCGGAAGTATCCCGCGATGATCGTATCGTAGCACGTTTGGCATATAAATATTATACTCAAGCCGAGAGAAAAGGGTACAGAAATATTTCTGGTTCTAAAAACTGGTTAAAAGATAATGAGGTATTATTTACAAAAAGCGATTGGTTTATGTTAAATACAAGTCAAAAATCTGCCGGCTATGCTACTGTAAAAACATCTTGCTATAGTTGGGTGCCTGAGAGACTTTATAAAGATTCAAGCTGGTAATAGGAGGTACTTTGTCGTATATAAAACAAACCGATACCGAACTATTTGAGATAATTGGTCGGGAAGAAAGTAGGGAGCACAATACTTTAGAATTAATTGCTTCTGAAAACTTTGTTAGTTACTCAGTTCTTGAGACAGCCGGTGGAGT
>JAUXHY010000008.1 GCA_030621275.1 bacterium
CAAGGAATCGGAGGCAGTTGTCTATTCGGGTGCGATGCGCAAACCGGAGCAAATCAGTATAAGCTAATTAGTCAAACAAACATTAATTTAAGAGACGTTGATGGTTCCCCGGTGGCACAAAAATTAGCATTTTCGGGTATTCTATCGACAGCAAATCGTAACTATGTTTTTATAATCAATGAAGACGGAAGTAACTTAACCCAAATTACTAATGTAGATGAACTTATGACATTACCAAATACGGCTATAGAAGTAAAGTTGCAAAGCGGAGGCGGACCTGCTTGGTCGCCGGACGGTGCACAAATCGGATTTTTTTCCGGTGTAAGAGAATCAATCACAAATCTTGCCCATAGTTGTGTTGTTGTGATGAATAGCGATGGCAGTAATAAACAGATTTTATACTCCAAACCCGTTGAGGAAGCTCATTACAGAGATGCTTGCTGGACTACTGATGGCAACTTCCTTATGTTTTCTGTAGAGGAAAATGGTAGAAAAGTAAAGGCTATTAATTTAACTTCCAATACCGTAAGCGACATAACTAATGCAATGGATACCGGTGATGCTGTTGAATACTTTTGCACATCACCAAACGAAATGAAAGTAGTATTTAATCACAGAAATGACTACCACCTAAAAACGGTTATTTTAACTGCCAATGGAAACGCTCTTTCGGCTTCGGGATCAACTGCATTTGCCTCAACTCATGCTTATACCTATCCGGATTGGGCAGGTTGGGACGGTAACTGATTCATAAAAACTTGGGGGAAATTTAAAACTGTTGTTTTAGCAAAGCAGTTATAGTTGATTTATAATAATTGTTAGGAGGATTGTCATGGGTTTATGGAATTATGTAGAATCAAAAGTAAAAACCACCACAGTTTGGGATATTGGAATTCTGAAATTGTTGCTATTTGTAACCGGAATGATTTTTGGTGCATACTATGCCACATTTGTACTGGATTACATGTGGTACTTTTACATCGCGTTTTTTGTTTTGTTGGTACTTATGTTTTATAGAGTGTTTAAGAAATAATCTTAATTAAATATTGAAACAAAAACCGCCCCGTATTGGGGCGGTTTTTTTATATAATATAACCTCCTTTTGTTAATGAAATTTTTATTGGCTATCGCCTTGCAGTATCGTCTAAATAATTATCAAGTGCATTACCCGCCGATGTATTTAATGAAGTAATCCAATCAATTGTTGGTTGATGATAATTCATTGAAGTATAATATGGATTAGGATCATATTGACTAAATAGAAATCTATAATCATTCTGAGCATACAAATAATCCGTCGTTAAAACACTATATGTAGTGTTATTGTCTATTTCAGTACCATCTAAAAGAAAATAACCGCCAATTGTAGTCATACCACCAAATATCATATCGGCATATCCGGTACAATTAATCACTTCTGCACCGGTCAATTGTAGCTCTATTATGAAATTTTGGAACGGCAATACTCCAATAATAACTTCTTTTGTGATATCACCGGCAGGAATTGACTGCCTGATGCCTCCGGCATTTGTCATCGCAATATCAGCATTTGGATATTGATGCAACCAAGAATCAACTATCATATTATGCATCGTACTAGACTCTCTAATTATTTCACTATCGGTATAACCGATAACTTCAGAAAGCTCAACATCTGTTTGCGTTCTCCAATATGCAACCACATCAGAAACCGTTTGATCAGGATTCCCGTTCTCATTTAGATGCACGCTCGGTTCCATATTGACAACTTCTTTTTCTACCTTATTATAAGTTATTTCAACCTTTGCATAACTCTGCATAAATGCGGTCGTTTTAATAACCGCAACTCCATTTACAATTTCACCAACTAAATCATTATGGCAATGTCCTCCACCAACAACAGAAATTCCTAAAGTATGCAGGGTGGGCACTAATGCAACCATTTCCGGATAGCAAATATGACCTGCAACAATTAATAATTCAGCACCGTCTTCTTTCGCTTGGGGTACAATATACTCCAGTGCAGTTGCATAATCTATGAAATCATAATCTACTACATGATCCGGAAAAGTTGAGTATGGTGTTGTTATAGTTGTTAAACCAATTATACCAACCATTACATCATCAATATCTTTTATTATATATGGAGTAGCAAAATCGGGAATTTCACCGCTAGCTTTTTCACGAATATTTGCTGACAGATATGGAAAGTCGGCCTGCTCAATTCGTTCATATAAACCATCAACTTTAAAGTCAAATTCATGATTTCCAATGGCAGATGCATCATATTCCATAGCATTCATCACATCAACAGTAGATTCTCCTTCAAACCATGTGGAAATAGCGGGACCTGTCCAATTATCCCCACCACTTAAAATTAAATATCTATTGTCACCATCATAGCCTTCGTACTCACGCCACAAACCCATCATTCTTGCAGCACCATCTGTATATTCTGAATTTTCTATCCAGCCGTGTTCATCATTAGTATAAAGGATTATTATATTCTGATTGTCGTCATCGGGTAAATTCTTTTTACAATTATTAAATAATAGAATTAATAATAGTAGAATTAAATATTTTAAAATATTTCTAATCACTTTGCGCTCCAATTTTATTGCAAAATTATTGTAATTCATTTTTTTCAATATTGTTGGGTAGAATAATATATCTCCACTCCTCTGGCTTGTAATTCCGGAATATAAGTATTAAGTGAAACTGCACTTAATGGATTATAGCTAATGACAACTATATCGCCATTACCTATACCTTGATTTTGAATAAGCGGATAAATATCTTCGATTAGATTCCCGCCAATATATAAATTGGTAAGACTCGTTAATTCACTCAAAACACTAATATCACTTATTTGATTTGTCCAAAGATTAATATATTGAAGACGTTTTAAAACCGCAAAAGGGCTTATATCGCTAATTTGATTAGTGCATATATTTATCCATTCAAGATTTTTACAATATTCTATTCCATCAATACTGCTTATATTCCTTTCATAGCCGTTGATGTAATGAATTGTCATCATATCATTTTTTATAATATCACCGCTTGGTTTATTAAGCACTTCTCGGATAAGGGCTTCAAAGGCTGGATCAGAAAAAGTAATACCGGGATCATTAATTTCTGTTGGTGAAGAACAACCATTTAAATTAAATGAAATCAAAAAACAGAAAACGAACACTGAATACATATTTACTAATTTCATAATATTTCCTGTATTAGAATTGAAGTTTTTATTCACTCTTTATTAGGTTTTTCTAATATCTCTGATGCTGAGAAAAAGTAGTCTTCATAACCTTCTATTTGTTCTTCAAATATTTGAATTTTAAAAACACCAACAACATCAGTTATTTTGGCATCTACAAATACTTTACTATAGACTTCACCGCTACCAGCATTACTATAACTACCATAAGTTCGCCTAATACGTGTTTTTTGGTCATATAATGTTTGTAATGGGTCGCGATTTATTTCTGGTTGTCTATCAAGTAAATAGCCGTCAACCTTATGTTCAGATTTCTCAATTTTGGCATCAAGACTAGGCTCGTCATTAAAAGCAATTTTATCAACATAACTACTGTCCTCATAAACAATAAAATATTTACCGTTTTCTTCAATTGTGATCTCCGCACACCTGCGTAGTAAATAATCAAATACAGTTTCAGCTGTGGTATGTTGATTACCCTTAAATGATACTTTGTAATTATTCTCTATTAGTTGATTAGAACTATACCCTCCCAGTGCTCCTTTTGGTTGATAAGGTGTAGAGCAATCATAGACTAGAATAGCAATCAATATGGTAATAATATGTTTTATTTTCATTTTCATTCTTCTCCAATTTTATAATCAAACGGCAGCATATCTGCTACTCTTTCTTTAGACCACACCCCTGTGGTTTTAATTGCATAGATGTCAAAATAACGTCCGTGCTTATCTAAAATAGTGGAATCCCCAATAATTTTTATCCATGATGTGCCCTTCGAGTCATCTCTATTCCCAAATGGAAATAAATCCTTATTGTATGTTACCTCCAATGAACCATCAAACTGTAAGTACATTTCATTTGGATTATTAGTCTCTGTTAAAAAACAGTTTGTATTTACTAGTTGCCTATTCCCGACCGATATTGGTTTTACTTCATAAAGATCAGTGGCCCTTTTGCGAATATTTTTAAGACTATCAATTTGAAGAATATAAAATCCCTGCTCTTCTATTAGGGTAATATCACCGTATGTGACTTTAACATTATGCCTTATTGCGTCTCCCCATTTGAACACCATTGGTCTTTTAGTAGTATCTCCATCGGTCAGTTTAAAATTTTCACAAATTATTGTTAGAAAATGTCTAAAAGAACCTAAATATGTATCTATACGATTATCAAACCAATCAACAGAGTCATGATATGTGGTTGCTGTTTTTTCAATAAAATGTGGATAGCCGGTATATTTTACATAACCACTGGATAATTCAAAATCCTCTAAAACATAGTGAATATCATATCCTAATGAGTTATTTACAATTTTAATTGGTTCGTCCGCATATGCTATAAAATAGCCAAATACATCTTCCTTAAATCGAATTACATCCTCATTTGTAATATATGAATTTTTTCCATTTTCGCTTGTTCCTAGTAGTGCTTTTCTAAATCGAGATAAATTTCTTTTTCTTTTCCATGATCCTTTTGCAGAGACGATGACTTCCGGCAACCGTATTGGCTGCTTGTACATTTCAAATCTAAGGTTTCGTCTACTATCGTTGTATATTCCAATTTTGGCATTTAGAATTTCATAGCCAATTACGGAAGCAATGATCTCGTACCTGCCATAAGGAAGATTTCTCAATTCAAAATACCCGTTCTTATCTGATGCAGTTCCAATACTTGACTTCGAAATAAAAATATTCGCATTGGCGATTGGCTCGCGAGTCTCAGCATCTATTATATTTCCATAAATACGCGGTTTTACGAACTCTTGAGATACAAGGCAACTACTGATACCGATTAATATGGTTATCAAGTATTTCATTGGTGTGGTCACTTTTTATAATGCAAAAATTGTACCACAATATATTATTTACTTTTATTGAGGGAAACCATTTTATAACAAATAATTTGTGTATACAGTGTGGCCATTAATATGCTTACAAAGTAACCATATTTCATTTTGAAAGGTACCCCCCACTTCGTGGCGGTTTTTTTATCTAATTTAACCGCAATATTTATTCCAATATTTAAGACGTCTATAAACTAAAGTTAAACGTTATACCTAACAAGATAATGTGTTCGCTGAAGTCTATCACGTTCACATTATTTACTTCTTTATTAGCATATAAATATTTATATATTCCGTAAAATCCAATTTTCCAGAATGCTCTAACATTGACCCCTGCTTCGACATTATACACCATTCCTCTATTCATTGCATCTGAGTCATCTATGCCTTTTGGAACATCTAACCAACCAATTCCTCCCCCTGTAAAAAATACTGCCCTTTCTGATTTAAATAATTTTGTCATGTAAAGAATATTAGCGACCGTTAGATCAGCTATTTCATACGAATGGGTAGGACCCGCGCTATTCGTATAATATTCAGTGGAAATCGAAAGGACGAATGGAATATTTCTTGGTTTAATATCGAGAGCCAATTGTCCGCCTCCTAATTGCCCGATCGGTGATCGGTCATCAGTAAATCCTCCTTGACCTAATCGAATTGTGAAGTCAACTTTTTCCTGAGAGAAAAGTTGACTTGATACTGAGATAATAAGAATTAAGGGAAGGATTGTTTTAAACATGGCTTTCTCCTTTTATTATTAACATATAACATGATTAAAATTCAATGAAAGCGGGTTGTCCTTCTGAATCCCAAAATAATTTGTGCTTGTAGCTACAAATCTCCATTCTCTCGGGTATTACTTTAATTAGTATATAATCTTTTTCAGGATCGGGATAGTATCGCGTCCAACTTCTTTTCCAATAATGAACCTTCTTTTCAGGGTCATTAACAATGTGCGCTTTTCCTGCAACAGACACATAACTATGCCCTTTTGTATCAAAATAAAATACCATCACATTGGGATTATTTTTAATCTGTTTTACTTTTCGACTCCCAGTGCTTGTTCCAAGCCATATAACCATATTCTCTTCCGGTGGAAAAACATACATGGTTCTTGCCTGAGGTTTTCCATTTTCATTAACTGTGACAAACGTACGACTTCGCGCTGAATCAATTATAGTTTGAGCTATCGTTAATAAACTATCGCGCGATATTTCCGGTCTGTCTTTAACCATTAGTTCTTGCGCCATTAGTGAAGATGTAATTGATATGATTACTAATACGAAGATAAAATGAATTAATCCGTGAGATTTTAATATCATAATATGCCTCTTTTAATTATAGATTTACAGTTCCACGAGTCACCATAAGACGTAAAACACCATAATTCATAGATATCTTGGAAAATATTATACGCTTAAATGGTCTAAATATCAATAATAACCTATTTTAGGAACAAACCACCTTTTTTGTTCGTATTTAAAAAGTGAATATAATTTAGGAGAACCTATTATGCGTTACTTATTATCCCTTTTATTGATTTTCAGTATCGGTTTTGCTCAAAAAACCGTCGTCGTCAAAAAGCAAGTTGATGATGAAAAGAAGATTGAAGTCAAAGTTAGTGTAGAAGACAATAAAGTCCTTTATTCAATCACCGAAGACGGTAAGACCAAAGAATACGAAGCTGATCTAAATGATGAAGATGCTATGGCAAAAATCCATGAAAAACTAGCGGAACATGACTGCGAAGCTCTTATAGAGCACAAAAAAGATTGTGATCACGATGCAATGGTTTGGCATATGAAAGATAAAGATGATGAGAAAAATATCAAGATTATACAAAAACATAAAATGATGGATGAGCCATTTTTTAGTGATGAAAAAGCCGGATTCCTTGGTGTTCAAATTCAAGATTTATCAGAACAACTGAGTGATTATTTTAAAGTCAAAGATGGTAATGGTGTGCTAGTATCCGAAGTTGTAGAAGACAGTCCTGCAAAAAAAGCCGGACTTAAGGCTGGCGATATTATCACAAAAGTTGATGATAATAACATTGAAAATGCCGGCGATCTAACAACAACCATTCGTAGTTATGAACCGGATACTAAAGTTTCTGTTGCAATTATCAGAGACGGTAAGAAAAAGAAGCTTGACGCTACACTTGGTGAGGCTGAAAATAGTTTTATGTACAAATTCGGTGACCTTGGAGAAATGGGCGATAAACATAAAATGATCTTAAAGATGCATCCTGAAGGATTAGAAGACTTTGAATTTCATAGTTTTACATTTGACAAAGAAGAATTTAAAGAACAAATGGACGAAATGCGGAAAGAGCTACAGGAAATGAAAGAAGACTTGAAAAAATTGCGGGAAGATAAATAATTATCTTTTAGCCAATTACATTTTTATAAGAAACCCCTGCAAAACAGGGGTTTCTTATATCAATAATATAATTATTTGTACCTTTGATATCGATAAACAATAATTAATTTTACTAAATTTGTATCCATTTTATGATACGTAATATTTTCTATTCATTGATATTCATTACAAGCTTAGTTCTTGGGCAGGACTACACTTGGCCTACACACACCGGCAAGCAGCTTACTTCTAATTTCGGTGAATTCCGTGACAAACATTTCCATATGGGTATTGATATCCGAACATATGGTAGTATCGGTCATCCGATGTATGCCGTGAACGATGGATGCATTTCCCGCATCGCAACAAATTTCAATGGCTACGGTAAAGCACTTTACCTAAAAACAAATGAAGGTAAAATTGCTGTATATGGACATTTAAGTCGATTTTCAGTACAATTGGAAAATCGTTTATTTAAACTGCAAAATGAAAATCAGTCTTATTTTGTAAATAAATATTTTACTCAGGAAGAATACCCGATTAAGCGTGGCGATATAATAGGCTACTCCGGTAATTCGGGCGGTTCAATGGGTCCGCACTTACATTTTGAGCTGCGTAATAACTATGACCAACCATTAAATCCAATGACTAACGGGTTTCCACTTATTGATAATGTTTCTCCGAAATTTTTAGATTTATCGATCATCCCACTATCCTTAAAAACGCAAATTGATAACTCTCCACTACCTAAGAATTATGTTCCGTTATATCTAGCTCCAAATGTATACACTTTAAAAGATACAATATTGGTCACCGGGAAATTTGGAGTTACAACACGCGTGATTGATAAAATTAAAAATGCATCACATTCCTGTCAAATTGAAAAATTAGATTTATCAGTTGATTCAATTATAGTGTTTTCCGTTCAATATGATTCGCTTGATTTTAGCGAGAGCGAAGACATTGCAACCGTTTATGGACAGCCTGCTAGCCACCCAAAACATGATGATCTTCAAAGACTATATCGTCTAGAACCTTATCCAAAACTTACTATCCACACAGATGACAAAACCGGAATAATAAAATTGTCTGAAGGAATTCACAAAATAGAAATATTGGCGCGGGATGCTGCACAAAATAAGTCGGTGCTGACTTTCTACATCAAATCATATAAATCAACTCAGAAAACTAAATACAAAACTCTTCTTAATTTAAACGAATATCCGATATTTAATGGTAAGGGTAAGGTTTTCAATCCTGAATTAATTCAGTTAGAAAAAGGTGCGATCTTTCAACTTCAGGTCAATTTGAGTATTTCAGAAATAATTATGGCATTTATCGAAAAATCCGATCAGTTGATTGCTTTCCCATTAATTAAAGTTGATACAAATAAATATGCCAGTGAAATGATAAAACCATATTTATTTAAAGACAATAAATCTTGTGGTTTTTTAATATGTACAGATAAAATACAAAAATATGAATTTGATTTTATACCTGCATTAATATTCCAAAAATCAATTAATACAATATTCTCAAATGATAGTCTTTGCACAGTTAAAACAAATAGCTCTATTTATGATACAACCTTAATGTGGATCACTAAGCAAGCTTCACCGTTACATAACAACAAAGTAAATGGGAAATCCGGAGTTTATAAATTACATCCCTATGGAATTCCATTTAAAAATGAAATTACTGTTTCATTGGCTGTGAGCAAAGAAGCTGATTTAAAACATTGTGCTATTTATACCTTTAATAAGAAAAAATCGAAATGGGATTTTGTCAAGAGTGATATAGATACAATAAACAAAATTATTACTGCAAAATTTAGTGAAGCTAATATTTTTACGGTTTTTGAAGATACAAAATCACCCTGGTTTTTATTCACTTATCCAAAAAATCAACAGACATATTTAAATGATACTATTAAGAAATTCAAAATCACTTTATATGATGATTTGTCCGGTATAAATTCGTCTGAAGAATATTTGAGAGTATATTTAGATGAAAATAGAATTTGGGTTGCATACCAACCAATAAAAAAAGAAATATCTTATCATCTCAGAAATTCATTATCAACAGGAGAACATAATCTTGTAATAAATATTCAGGATCATTCTGGCAATTCAGCATCAAAAACAATTAAATTTTTCGTCGAATAATGTTCTTCCCATATAAAGATGACAACCCACGCCTTTTGGTACCTTTTGTAACGTACACAATTATTGCATTAAATTTGATAGTGTTTTTATATCAAATGGGACTTGATTTCGCCGCGGGTCAAGAATTCACCCTTTCTTTTGGATTAATACCCGCAACTTTCACAGATTTACCGCGCAACGAAATTACCATCGCATTTGCGCAATATTTAAGTGATGCAACTAACAGCCGCATATTTTTAGACGCTACTCCCAATAGTCCTTACTTAACTATTTTTACATCAATGTTTATGCATGGCGGGTTGGCACATATATTTGGGAATATGTTATTCCTGTGGATATTTGGTGACAATATAGAAGGTGCCCTTGGGCATGTGAAATTTGCTGTTTTTTATCTTTTATGCGGAATCGGTGCAGCCGCTGGACAAATCTTTATTGATGTAAATTCAATGGTCCCAATGATTGGTGCAAGTGGAGCAATTTCCGGCGTATTGGCAGCTTACATGTTGCGATATCCGCGAGCACGTATTCATACCTTTGTGTTTTTAGTAGTAATTTTTACTACAATTCAGATACCCGCTTTTATTGTAATTGGGATTTGGTTTGCGACACAAGTGATGTCCGGACTTGGTGCGTTGGGAGCAAATACCGGTGGTGGAGTGGCTTGGTTTGCTCATATTGGTGGTTTTATTACCGGTGTTTTATTAGAGCGATTTTTTAAATATGTACGACTTGAAAAATATTAGGATATTATCATGGAAAAATTAATAAATGTTGCAAGATTAGCTCAGAAAAATTCTTATTCTCCTTACTCAAAATACAGAGTTGGTGCCGCAGTTCTTACCGATGATGATACAATTGTCTCCGGATGTAATGTTGAATCAAGTAGTTACGGACTTACCTGTTGTGCCGAACGCGTTGCAATTTATAGTGCGATTGCACAAGGACACAATAAATTTAAGGCATTAGCCATTATTACAAAAAACGGTGGAACACCTTGCGGGGCTTGCCGACAAGTAATTTGGGATTTATGCGGTGATATTCCAATATATATTGTTGATGAAAAGGGCAAAATTGATGAAACAACGACCAAAGAATTATTACCAAAAGCATTTGATGGTAGTTTATTGAAATGAAAAATAAATCAATATTAATTGGGATTGCCGGCGGAACTGGCTCCGGTAAAACTTCGATTTCAAAAGAATTATTAGTAGAATATGGAAAGGGTGAGGTAGTAGTAATACAACAAGATTCATATTATAATGATCTATCACACCTGAAATTGGAAGGGCGTCAACTTCAAAACTTTGACCATCCCGATGCAATTGATATAAAATTATTCAATGAACAAATCACCGATTTACTAGACGGGAAAACCATTGACGTGCCGATTTATGATTTTACTACTCATGCTCGCTCGATAGAAAAAAATACTATTTCTCCACATCATGTTATTGTATTAGAAGGTATTTTGGCATTACATTTTATATCTCTACGGAAGCTAATGAATATTAAGATTTATGTTGAAACTCCTGCTGATATTAGGTTTATACGTCGCTTAAGTCGTGATATAAAGGAACGCGGACGTACAACTCAATCAGTGATTGATCAATATTTATCGACTGTTAGACCAATGCATGATCAATTTGTCGAGCCCTCTAAATATTATGCAGACGTTATCATACCGGAAGGCGGAGAGAACAAAGTAGCAATCGACCTAATTCGTACAAAAATTAATTCTATTTTATCAAGGAAATAAAAATGACTTGGACACCAAGAGATGCCGGTTGGATTGAAGTAATTTGCGGCAGTATGTTTAGCGGTAAAACCGAAGAACTTATTCGGCGTGTTCGCCGCGCGCAAATTGCTAAAATGGATACAATTATATTCAAACCAAAAGTAGATGATCGATATAGCCCTGAACATATTGTATCTCACAACCAAATGAAGTTGAATTCGCAAATTGTAGAAACATCTGATGAAATTTTAACTAAATCACAGAAGGCTGAAGTTGTTGCAATCGACGAAGCTCAGTTTTTCGATGATGAAATTGTCGAGATTTGTAAAATTTTAGCGAAGCAGAAAAAACGTGTCATTGTTGCCGGACTGGATACCGATTATCGAGGTGAGCCATTTGGTCCAATGCCACATTTAATCTGCGAGGCGGACTATGTGGATAAATTACGTGCCATTTGTGTTAAATGTGGAAACCCCGCCACTTACACACAACGAACCAGCAAAGACAGTCAGCGTGTTGTTATCGGTGAAACCGATATTTACGAAGCTCGCTGTCGTAATTGCTACGAACCACCGGAGTAAACAATGGAAAGATTTACTGGATTATTAGGAATATTTTTTCTTTTGGCTATCGCTTTTGCGATGTCTAATAATCGACGGAAACTTGATTGGCGTTTGATATTTTGGGGACTATCATTGCAATTATTGTTTGCATTATTCATTCTAAAAACACCGATTGGTCAACCATTTTTTGGTGCTGTTGATTTAGTAATAAAAAAATTGCTTAGCTTTTCTGACGCAGGCAGTGATTTTCTATTTAAATCATTCGGCACTGGTGTAGTAGAAGCACCACTATTGAATTTTGCCTTTCGTGTGCTTCCTACTATTATCTTTTTCTCATCCTTGATGGCAATATTGTATTATTTGGGCATTATGCAAAGGATAGTAAAAGGCATCGCCTGGGTTATGGAAAGAACTCTCAAAACTAGTGGTGCAGAAACGCTTAGTGTATCTGCCAATATTTTTGTTGGACAAACCGAAGCCCCACTTATGATACGTCCCTTTGTGAAAGGATTAACTCAATCAGAAATAATGGCAATTATGGTTGGTGGTTTTGCAACGGTTGCCGGTGGTGTAATGGCAATTTATGTAAAAATATTGTCTGATGTCCCAAATATTGCCGGGCATCTAATGGCTGCTTCTATCATGAGCGCGCCAGCGGCGTTGGTAATTGCAAAAATCATTTATCCGGAAACCGAAATTGCCGCTACTGCTGATGATGATGCTATCCATGTTGAAAAAATTGATGATAACGCTATGGAGGCTTTAGCACGCGGAGCAACATCCGGATTACAACTGGCGGGTAATGTTGCAGCTATGCTTATCGCATTTGTTGCGCTAATCGCGATGGTAAACGCTCTGCTCGGTTTTGTAGGTGTAACCCTACAGGAAATTCTTGGTTTCATATTTAAACCATTAGCCTGGACAATGGGGATCCCTTGGGAAGAAGCAGGAATCATGGGAACACTAATGGGGGAAAAATTAGTATTGACAGAACTAATTGCTTACGCCGATCTAAGCGAATTAAGAAATACGGGGGGTATTTCTGATAGAACAGCAATAATTGCAAGTTACGCACTATGCGGCTTTGCGAATTTTGCTTCTATTGGAATACAAATTGGTGGACTGGGCGGTATCGCTCCTGAACGCAGAAAAGATTTTGCAAAATTAGGGTTGAAAGCAATGTTTGGAGGCGCGCTAGCATCATGGCTAACAGCAACAGTAGCAGGAATTTTAATTTAATTTAAAGGAAAAATAAAATGCGGATAATTCTTATGGGACCTCCCGGAGTCGGGAAAGGAACTCAAGCTAAAAATATAGTTAATAAATTTGGGATCATTCATCTATCTACCGGAGATATCCTTCGCGCAGAGGTCGGTGGGAATACTGAGCTTGGTAGAAAAGCAAAAGAATTTATGGATGCCGGTAAACTAGTCCCCGATGAACTATTATTAAACATGATGGAAAATCGTCTACAACAAAATGATTGTAATAAAGGTTATTTATTGGACGGATTCCCTCGCACTATTCCACAGGCTGACGGATTGGAATTGATACTAAAAAAAATTAATCATAAAATAGATTATGTTATTAGTTTAACTGCTGATGAAACAGAGCTGGTAAACCGCTTGGTACTACGCGGAAAAGAATCCGGTCGTAGTGACGATACAGAAGAAGTTATCAGAGAACGACAACAAGTTTATTGGAAACTTACAGCTCCACTATTAGATTTTTATCGTGAACGAAACCTTTTAGAAGAAGTTAACGGATTAGGGACAATATCTGAAATAACTAACAGAATATTAAAAGTTTTGG
>JAUXHY010000205.1 GCA_030621275.1 bacterium
TGCTTTACTTCCTTTCTTTTTCATAATAGAAATATGATTGAAGCTAACAGAGAGAATCACCGATTCAATTAATGAACATAAAAATGAAATCACTAAGGCTAATAAAAAATATAATACAAGATTATTCATAGTGAAGAAAATTAGTTATAAAAATTGATATTATTTACATTAATAGCATCTTTAGAATTAAAATTATTTAGTTATGTAGGACTCATTGTTTAATTACTTTGTAATCATTAGATTTTACTATCACAATAGGAGGAAGTATTCATGAGAATATCAGAAAAATTGAACAACGATATTACCGTACTAACGATCTCCGGCAAAATGATGATAGATGCAAAAAGTACCGATCTTCACAGATATGTGAAGGAACTCATTGACAAAAATCAAATAAAAATTGTAATAGATCTTGGTAAAGTAACTTGGCTAGCTAGTGTAGGATTAGGTGCAATACTAGCATCCTACACATCTGTGAAAAATGCAGGTGGAAACCTCAAATTAGCTAGATCTACACGTAAAATCCGTAGTGTACTAATATTTGCTCAGCTTATAAAGATCCTAGAAGATTACGATACTGTAAAAGATGCTGTAGATAGTTTTTAAATTTTAACTAAACTCGATGCATAATCTACACATAAACTATACAGTTATCATTTAGCGGTAACAACTCCTGCCAGGCCACCAATACCAGCACCAATAGCTCCCCAAAGTGCTTCAGTTACATTTATCTTAATGCACAATAACAATACCGCTCCTAAAACTAAAACTCCAGTCACATAACCAAGAAAATTTACAGCTTTAATGTAGACCTCCTCAGGCATATTATCATAGTATGCCTTTTGAAATGCTGTAATTTGCTCAGGTGTTGATCCATTCTTTTCAAGCTGTTCTAACATGCTATTTATTCGTCTTTTACTCATTAATTTTTCCAATAATTAATTAAATAATAACCAAAATATTTCAGATACATATATCATGGACATAACTTCTTATTATTTTGTTGTACAACTATTTTTATTCTTCCATATACTTTTCAGGATCAACTTCAGCATCAAACTTCCATGTATCTTGAATACTAGTATTTAGTTCATCTATACCTTCATTACTGAGATGCCAAATATACTTCGGTACATTATCGTCTTTTTTTATTTTAATTTTTGACATTACAGGATAAATACCTTCTTCATTAATGGCATTATTATTAAGTTCGATTATTCTGTTTCGTATTGTTTCTTGTACATCACCTTCAATATTTTGGGCTAGTTGATCTAATAACCCATGGTTTGAGATGATAATTGGTGCTCTAGCCATTTTATACTCCTTTTTGTTTGTTAATCAAAATATTTTTTATATGAATCAATAATCTCATTATATTCCACTATTTTATTTAAAAAGTCATTTTTATTTTTTGGATTATCAATATATTTTAATCGTTTTATAATTTCATCATTAGCATTTGATAAATATTTTTTTGCCAGTGAAGTATCACCAATTGCAACGTAATAATTATATAGATTATAGTAAACGCTCGTAGCGTAATCTTTGTAAGGTTTGTTTTCGTTCAGGATTGATTCAGCTCTTAAGACTTCTCTAGCAGCTACCTGTATTTCACCCGCTCTTTGAGCTGTAAGCGCCCATGCTGAATTGGTCCAAATCTCATGTGTTGGATCTTTCAAATTTTTCCAAGAAATACCTGCGAGCTCAAAATATTTCATTGCTTCATGATAATTACTATTACGCAACATCAATAATCCCAAATATTGATTTGATATCCCAGAATAATAGACATCACTAATATCATTTGTCAATTCGATTGATTGCATGAATATATTCATCGCCTCTTTATTATTTCCAACGCAATAGTTAATTTCTCCAAGATTTATTAATGAGTATAGTTCATTTTGTTTATCTGAAATTTCACGGGCAGACAGTAGAGAAGTATTTGCGAAATCAAGTGCTGATTCGATTTCCCCCATCCCCATATAACTATAACTAATCCCATTTAGCGCATATCCCATTTTGCTTTTATTATTAATGCTATCAAATATGTCATATAACTCTTTATAGGATGTCATAGCTGCTTTAAAATCCATTGTTTCTAAAAATATACTACCCAAATTAAATAAGGATTCTGCTTCGCCTAGTTTATCATCATAAAACATTGCATTTATTAATCGTGACTCGTTATAATATTCTTTAGCTTTCTTATAGTTATTTTGCAAATAATGAATGGTTCCTATATTCCTTAATAACTTAGCTTCATTGTATTTATCGTTATGTTTATGCACAATAATTAACGCTTTTTCGTATTTTTCCATTGCTCCTTCAAATCGAGACTTGTATAAATCGATATTTCCAATATTTAATATCGCCAATGCAACTGTGCTTTCATCTTTTAATTCTTCACCATAATCAAGACACTCTTCGAAAAATGCCAATGCTTGATCATAATCAGCAGTTCCTACATATGATTGACCTAATTGAATCTTAGCTTGTATAAAATTCTGATCTATATCTATGGCCTGTCGCAATAATCCTCTGGAAAGAATAATATCATCATTATTTTGTCTGGTTTCCCAAGCAAGTTTACCTTTTAAGTAAAGCTCATACGCATCCGGGTCAATTATCACAGGAATAGAAAGTGTCTTATCTGTAGAGATTCCTAGATTGTTAAGTATAGATCCCGCAAGTAATGTTGTGATTGTGCTTGCGTTTTTAACAGACCTAGTCCATTTTTTAGCAAAAATGTCTTTGCCTGATTTTGGATCAATAATTCTACACCATAGATCGAACATACTATCCGACTTTGCAAAGCTACTTGTTAGAAGATAATCCACTCGTAATTTTTCTGCAATATCTTCCAAACTAAAATCTGCTTCCATATATTTATTAACTTCATTAAATGTAGGAACTCGAATTATGCCTGCGCTTGCCACATTTATAATAAGATCCTTAGTAATTCCTCGAGACCAAAATTCATCCTCAGGATCGCCAAGATTCTCCATATTCAGAATTCCTATTGATGGCACACTAGGCCCTCGAACAACTGTAAAATAGATTATTGAAAAAATAAATATGGATAGTAAAAATGATGCTACCAGACTTAACATTTTGTTTTTTTTATCAGCAAAAAACAGTTTAAAATACTTAATTGGATTTATAGGGATATTCACAACACTACTATAACTCTTAATATCTGTTAATAATGCATTTACAGAACTGTATCTTTCATCAGGGTTCTTTTTTAGTAACTTGTTTACTATTTGTTCTAACTGAGCTGGAATATCTGGATTAATATTTGTTATCGCTATCGGTTCTTCATTTATTACTGAATACATCAAAGCTTCATTGTAACTATCTTGGAATGGAGCTTGTTTAGTTAGTATTTCATAGAAAATAATACCGAGTGACCATAGATCTGATCTAGCATCTATAT
>JAUXHY010000176.1 GCA_030621275.1 bacterium
ATGATGTAACTGTAATTACTGGATATCCAAATTATCCTACCGGTAAAATTTATCCCGAATATAAAAATAAGAAAAATAAAATTGAATGTATTGAGGGCGTAAATATTTTGAGAGCAAAAGTATTGCCGGTTTCATACGGGTCTCTTTTGGTGAGATTGTTAAATTATTTCACTCTTTTTTTTACAGCCTTTTGGATTAGCGTTAAAAAGAGAAATAATTTTGATATTATTATTGCTAGTTCTCCACCATTAACTACGGGGATGCTTGGATTAATTTTATCAAAGATTTATAAGATTCCATGGATTTTTGACATCAGAGATATTTGGCCGGATGTAGCAGTAGAGGCGGGGATGTTAAAGCAATATGGTATCACTCATAAGCTAAGTAAAAAATTAGCAGATTATTTATATAAACATGCAACTCACATTACACCGGTTACTGAACGTAAATTAACAAAGATTGGAGAATATGATGTTCCTATAAGTAAAATATCCGTTGTGCCTAATGGAGTAGATTTTGATATAATAAGCAATACAAAACAAAAGAATTGGCGTAGTGAATTAGGATTAGATAATAAATTCATTCTATCATATGCTGGATTGATTGGAATTGCTCAAGGCGTAAATGTAATTATTGAAACTGCATTGCAGTTAAAAGAAGTAAATGATATACATTTTTTAATTGTGGGTGAAGGAGTTGAAAAACAAAAATTACAAAATCGTGTTAAATTATTAGAATTAAATAATATCACTTTTTTACCAAATCAATCAAAAGAATCAATCCCATCTTTATTAACTGCATCAGATATTGCATTAATTCCTTTAGTAAGTGACAAATTGGAGGATGCGGTTCCATCCAAACTATTGGAAGCATGGGCCTGTAAATTACCGGTAATATTAATTGCTGGAGGCGAAGCGGCTGATATAGTAGTCAAGGCACAAGGAGGAATCGTTGTAAGTTCCAATGATGTCGAGGGAATAACGACTGCAATAATTAAGTTAAAAAGTTCAAATGAACTGATGAGCCAATATTCAAAAAATGGGTTCGATTATGTTACTATGAATTATGATAGAGGGTTATTGGCTAGAACAATGGAAAAAGTAATATTTCAACTTTTAAAGCAGTAATATAATGAAACTAATACATGTTGTTGGTGCACGGCCCAATTTTATGAAAGCAGCTCCGGTCTGGAGTGCGATTGCTAAGATTACTGATTTTAATCAGATACTAGTCCATACCGGACAGCACTATGACAAATTGATGTCTGATATATTTATTAAAGAATTACAAATGCCGGTACCTGATTATAATTTAAATATTGGTTCTGATACTCATGCTCGTCAAACCGCTGCAATCATGATCAAATTTGAAGAGTTGGTATTTGAATTAAATCCTGATATAGTTTTAGTATATGGAGATGTTAATTCTACCGTAGCCGCAGCTATGGTCTGTAGCAAATTATTAATCCCATTTGCCCATATTGAAGCAGGACTGAGATCGTTTGACCGGAAAATGCCGGAAGAAATAAATCGGTTAATTACCGATCAGCTCGCTGATTTGCTATTTACGCCATCTATAGATGGGGACGATAATCTTATTAAAGAGGGAATACCGAAGAGCAAAATTCATTTTGTTGGTAATGTAATGATTGACACTTTAGCAAAACTATTACCGAAATCTGAAAAACCAAATAGATTTAAAGAATTAAAACAATATGTATTAGTTACGCTTCATCGACCGTCAAATGTTGATGACTTTGAATCATTAAAATCTATTCTGCAGAATTTGGAAAAAATAAGTAATTCGATACCCATAATATTTCCGGTACATCCCCGTACAGAAAAAATAATTACTACAAATAATTTAGATATTCTAAATAATGAAAATTTTCATTTAATTAAACCTATAGGTTATATTGAATTCATAGGATTAATGAAAAATGCCACAGCAGTTGTCACAGACTCCGGTGGTATTCAAGAAGAAACAACCTATTTAGGTGTTTCTTGTATAACCGTTAGAGAAAATACTGAACGTCCAATTACAATATCTTTAGGAACTAATCAATTAATAGGTAAGGATTATTATAGAATACCTGATTTGATCAATAATGCTATAAATATAAAAAAGCGATCAAATACTATCATTCCGTTGTGGGATGGCAAAGCATCGGATAGAATCGCGAAGATTCTATTAAGCAATATTTAATTTATATTGTAATCATCACATAGTAAATATAAAAGCTACTTTTTTTCTATTTGCAATTCCTGTAATTTTAACTTTATACTGAGACAACAATTTTATGACAGTTTGTAAGGTTTTCGTATTTGATTATTAAGAAATTATTTCAGCATTACAGAATTCGCGTCCCGAAATGGATTGTCTCTTGGATGATTTTTATTAGTGATTCTATTTCTGGTTACATAGCTTATTCTATAGTTTTACAGGCAGTAGTAGCTAAAACATTCCCAAATTATTACGAACAAATAATCGTATGGATAATCTTTCAATTACTGTGGAATAGCTTATTTTTACTAAACGGATTGTATAAAGGTGAATTTATTGTTTCAAGAATGTTTGAGATTGAAACAATGATCAAGATAACTTTTACTATTATTGTATTGTATGTCTTTATAGATGCTTTGAGATTTGTCAATTTTCCAATAAATGCACGTGGTATGGCTCGTTATTGGTTAATATTTATGTCGATAGCTTTATCAATGCGATTCATGATACGATCTTTTCAGAAATATTTATTACGTAACGGTGTTGGACGCGAAAAAACTATTATTTTGGGGAAAAATCGACGCGGTTTAAGTGCAGCAAATTATCTTTTTCGTCATGAAGACCAAGGGTACGATATTGTTGGATTTATTAAAGCTTTAGATGATCCTACTGATGAGATTAATACAGGGAAGATACCTGTTTTAGGTGATGAATTAAATTTAGGTGCAATAATTAGGGATAATGAAGTTTCTGATATTGTTTTAGCTCTGGAAAAACCTGATCACACTAGAATCCTTTCCATAATGGGACAGGTTAACGGATTCCCGGTAACCGTAAAGATCGTACCGGATTTGTACGATGTTATGAGTGGTTTAGTTCGAACTCAACAAATTGCCGGAATACCGTTAATAGAAATTAACCTTGAGTATACAAATTGGTATCAAAGAGGACTGAAAAAGTTGCTTGATTTGCTACTTACAATCCCCTTTTTAATGATTGTTTCTCCGTTTGCTTTTGTCATCGCAGTTGCGATAAAAATTGAGAGCAAGGGTCCTGTTTTATATAAGCAGGAAAGGGTTGGAAAGGATTTCCGCAAATTTAAAACAATAAAATTTCGATCAATGCACCATAATGCCGAAGATAAAACAGGTCCAATGTGGGCAGAACAAAACGATCCACGTGTTACAAAAGTTGGGAGATTTTTACGAAGATTTAGGTTAGATGAAGTACCGCAATTTATCAATGTACTCAAAGGTGATATGAGCATTATAGGACCCCGACCGGAACGCCCTTATTTCGTTGATAAATTGAGTAAGGAATATCCGCTTTATCATAGACGTCTTTCAGTGTTACCGGGCATATCAGGTTGGTCGCAAATTAAGCACCCATATGATGAAGATATTGAGGGTATCAGACAAAAATTGAAATACGATTTTTATTATATTGAAAATCTTAGCTTCGGACTTGATTTGAAAATTATGATTAGTACGATTTGGGTTATGTTTTCCGGCCAAGGACGCTAACCTTAGATATATTTATAAATTTTATACGAAAAAATGTTACCTATAAATTTATTTCGAGAAAACTTTGAATTAGTCAAGAATGGAATCGCTGCTAAGCACGAAAAAGTTGATATTAATCAAATATTAAAATTAGATAAAGAACA
>JAUXHY010000137.1 GCA_030621275.1 bacterium
GGGTATTCATCAGTTGTTAAAATTAGAGCATAAGCTTCAACTCGTAGCGACCAACGCATTACGCCAACTATGAAATCGAATATTCCTTTAGGATGATTGCCAGTGAATAATATCGCAAACCATGCGAGAATTACAGCAATAATTACGCCAATCCATAAGAAGCATAAAACGATTACATGTGGAATTGCCAAAAACCATTTTACAATAGGCATCCAACTAATTAAGTCCTTTTTTACGTTAGGATAGGGGATGTTGATATGTACTGTTTGTTCTTCGTCAGTTGAGGGATATTCATCGCGAAGCAGAAATAAATAAGTAAAAACCCGCATACTAAATTTTGTTAATTCAACATTAAAATTATACCACCATTTCGGATATTTTTGACGAAATAGGATCATTAGTAGTGTTGGTATAAATATTAATCCAATTCCATAAGTTCTTTCACTAACATATTCACCATATTCAGGACCGACAGTATTATCAAGTAATAGTCCAAGAATTATTAATATTGGAATCACAAGGATTAAACGGAAAAAAGCGGTCAACCGATCGGATTTATCCGAGTAGTCGATGTCAAGGGTTACGGGGTATTTTTTGTTTTGTGGCATTTCAACCTCCTTTTATTTATCAAAATTCAAATAATTTATACTTTTGTTAAGCATTTCATTTGTTAAAATATTTATTGAGTCACTAGCTGTTTTGGGATTTTGATTATATAAATTTATGATATTTTTATCAAAATTGTTGTATTCATCGAAAATATCTTGTTGCACTATTTTTTGCTTAATTTTTATCGGAATTATTGAATCATAATAGTTTTTATCAATTTCCTCAGCATAGTTTACATAGTCCCAAAATTTATGAGTACTGGTTTCACTTTTAATATCATCATATTTATTAAAATGATTTTCTAATGCTGTTTTATAATTACCAATTGAATAATTATCAGGAATTTTTGTTATTCCACTATACCAAGGTATAAATATTTGTGTGCAAGGTCTGCGAGGGGTAAGCCAAAGCACTGAGCCAATAGCAGGAGGTAACCAATTTCGTAATTGAGCCACAAAACCATACTGATTAGTCTCCGAACAAATTCGCATAATATCATGTTTATGTGGGTTATCTTCTCTATTGTCTTCTAATTCCGTATCCTCATAATGATTTTGTAATACACTCATTAAATCTTGGATTGATACTTCATCTCTCGGTTTAAAGGAAAATGGAAATTCATCAGATATTTCATATTTTATAGGTGAAAGAATATTTATGGCGCTCCATTCTCGAGCCATATTTCTAATAGAATTAATTGAACTAGGTTTACCGTAAGCCAATCTAAAATTGAATTCTTCCTCGGATTTAGGGTTATGCCAACCTCTATTTATGGCATAATCAATTATATCAGGTGAACCCAAAAAGTTAAGTGTATCAGTTAAATCAACATCTTGAATTACATAATAATTTGGTATAATGGCCACGTGTTCATCAGGTACTCTTTGTGCTACCCAATGTTTACCTTTAACAATAGACATCATCCATGCTTCATTAGGATCGGCAATGCAGTACGTTCTGCCGGAACTCGCATATCCGATACTATCTACTATTGAACCTGCAATTTTAACTGCTTCTTTAGCAGATTTTGCTCTTTCCACCATTATTCTACGAAGATAATACCCAATGCCACCATTAATTATATCAGCCGAATCTTCCTTTGACCGACATGCATCGGAAGCGATAGTAACGCCCCATTCGTTCATATAAGAATCAGAGAAAGTCTGTCCGGGCATTTCCAACCATAGATAACTGAAAGTTTCAATAACTTGAGGTAGTTTGCCTCCTGTGAATAATTTAATTATTTCATCTTTTTTGTGGGAAATACGTGGAACTTTATACCAATTTACGAGATTGATTCCGCTATCATCTTCATTGTGAGCGAATAGAACTGAGCCGTCTACCGTAGCATCTTTGCCAACTAATATTGAGAAACAATTGTATTGAGCATTACCATTTTGTGGAAAAATGAAATGGAAAATAAATAAGAATAATAGCAGTGATAATTTTATATGTTTAACTATCATTTTAATTATATATTTATTTTTTCACAAGATCAGATAACTCACTAATAACATCATCAACATTGAATACTGTATTTTTATATTTTTCATCAACAGATTCCAGGAATTTAATAACATAAACTCCGGTATAATTTGTACTACTTATGGCAGTTTGTAAGTCAGGGCTAGCCGTAGTTCTAGTACCTCCTGACATAGAGGTTCTCGTTTGAAAAGAAGCACCTCTTGTAGGACGTACACTAGATTCATCGAAATGTCTTTCGTCACTAATAATTGCAAAGTAATCGTAACCCATTTCTTGTGTTAATTCAGCACAGCGATATAATAAGTAATTTTGAATCTTTTCCGGTTTCGAATGCTGATTCCCTTCAAATTCTACTCGATAGAGATTATCTAGTATTTTTTCTTCAGAATAACCGCCTGACATTCCTTTTGGTTGATATGACGTGGAACAATTGAGAAGGAGAAATAATAATGTAATTAAACTAATTAATTTGAAGTATTTCATAATTAACTCCTTTTAGATAATTGACTATTTACTTCTGCCTGCGCCAAGGCTTCGGCAGATAAAATTGAATATTTAAGATTTTTCTGCGCCTGCCTGCCGTAGTTCCGATTTTTCAGAACGTAGGTACGGTCTCTGTGCTAAAAATCCAATATCTTATGTATTCTTTGCTTCTGAACTTGATCCTAATAATATTGCTGCCCCCTTAGTGCTCTCATTACTTTCAAGTATAATCTTTATTATCATTGTCAAAGGTACAGAAAGCAACATTCCAATTGGTCCTAGAACCCAACCCCAAAAGATTAATGACACAAATACAACTAAAGTTGATAATCCTAATCCTTTCCCAAAGATCTTAACTTCAAGAATTGAGCCGAAAATAGTATTTACCGCCAAAAAGCCAATCGCAGTTAAAATTGCTTTACCGGCACCAAATTGTATTAAAGCTAAAATTATCGGTGGAACCGATGCTAACAGCGAACCGACGTTTGGTACAAAATTCAGTAGGAAAGCAAGTAATCCCCATAATATTGGAAAATCTATCCCAAGAATCCAAAGCCACAGAAAAATTGTAAAGCCGGTACCGATACTGATCAATGTTTTTATTCCGAGATATTTGTTTACATTTTTGATTACATCAGTATATTGGGAAAGGGGTGAATCGGGTTTTCCTATCGCATTGCGAATTTTTCCGGGCAGTGAAGATGCTTCAAGCAGAATAAATATTACCATAAGTCCAATAAGGAATGAGTTTGTAATTATATTTCCAATACTAGCAATCATGTTGGACGCAACTTTCATCGCAATTGCGGGATCAAGATATTGTTCAATCACTTGATCAGGTGTTTCGATGGGTAATGTTTTAATCCATATTTCAGCTTCCTTTGATAAAACCGTAAGTCTTTCCTGATAAAATGGGAGCTTGTCGGAAAAATCGCTTAATGCGCCTGTAATTAAAGCTACTAGTATCCAACCAAAAATTATTGTTACAAAAACGACTATAATTACTGAAAGGAATTGAGGGACTTTTTTACTTTGTAACCACAAGAGTGGAGGTATGCAGATTATCGCAATAAATGCAGAAAGAAGAAAAGGAACAATTAACGGTGCGGCAGCACGCATACCTGCCACAATAATTACAAAACTCGCTAAACCGATTAAAACTTTGAGTGCAACAGATGTTTTTGGTGGCGACTTCATCATCTAATTTTAGTAGTAGAATGATGAAAATTACAAGCGGATTAGGTCATTAGGGAATTGGGCGATTAGTAAATTCGGATAATTTTAATTATTAAATCTTAAATAGTAAATATTCAATAGTAAATCGTCAATCTTCAATTCAAAACGATTTCCATCCATATTGTTTAAGATTTATTCTATTTTTGGCGTCAAATAAAATTCCTTCATTTTGTAATAAGGAGTATTGAATTTTAAATCCGTCGCTTTGTTCAGGAAAGCTGATTTTACCTTTACTGTTTATCACACGGAACCACGGTATTTCAGTATCTTCTTTCAATGTTGCTAATGCGAACCCTACTAAGCGTGGATTTTGTGTTCCCGCAATAGTTGCGATTTGTCCATAAGTGGCGACCTTTCCTTTCGGAATTTGCTTTACAATATCTAAAATATTGTTAAATAGTTTTCCTTCTATTTTAGATTTCATATAAAAATATTATTCTGCAAAGTAATTTATAATCTCTATAGTTGCTTTATTAATTATTACAGGTTCTTTAGGTGTATGAAATGCAATTTTATTATCATTTCCTACATATTGTTCAACAATTTCAGTATTACCAATTTTTTCTAATATATCATAACCTTCCATGAGTTGCCCAAAAACAGTATATTTACCATCGAGGTGGGGTTCTAGGTACAAGACAAATATAAAATTCCGTACTGCCGCTATTTGGATCTTCACTCCGTGCTAATCCCACAGTTCCTACTACATGAGGATATTGATTGAATTCAGCTTGAACGGTGGGAATATCATTTTCACCGCCATCACCGGCCTGTATTACGTGATCTTTTACTACACGATAAAAAGTTAAACTATCATAAAATCCTTCTTTTACGAGATTTTTGAATTTATCTACAGTAAGAGGTGCTGCATCTTCAAAAAATCTGAATTGCATATCACCATAATTAGTTTTAATAACGCACACTTCCAAAGATGCAATTGAATCCGG
>JAUXHY010000123.1 GCA_030621275.1 bacterium
AAAAATTTTCCAATAGATATAAAATCTCCGTTACATTCCATTTCTAATAAGTATCTTTCAATGGTTTGATCAAACTGCTTGTCTTCAACTTCAATTTCTGGAAATGTATTTATTAAAATTGGTTTAAATACATCAATAATAATATTGTTTTTTCCTGCAATTCTTTGAATTATATCTAATGTTTCAACATAAGAATTAGCGCCTCTAATATTTTCCTTTGATGGTATCTGTTCCTTTAAAGTGTTAAAATATTGTACTCGTTTCTCTCTTGTATCTTTAATTGATGTGTAGTTTCCTCGTTCATTTCTCAATCTTACAAAATCGTTCTCCGCACTAATTATTCCTTGTTTTATTTTTTTTTGTTCACCTACGTCAATTACTAAAAAAGAAAAAAACCAATATATCACAATTATTATTAGAATTGCTGCAAATATAAAAAATATAGTTTTATTCTGTTTCATCATTTCAAATCAAGTTTTAGCTTAAAAAACAATTCACCCTTACTTGAAAAATCATTTTCAGTTTTTTCTAAGGTTATAATATCAGTAAAATAACGTGTTTTTTCAAGTTGTAAAATAAAATCTGTCAAGTAAATGTCCGCAACAGATTTATCTTCATTAACAAAACCTGCGATTTCTAAATGCTCTAAAAAATCTGATGCCGCTACAACAGAATCAGGTAAACCGCTTGCATTGACAAAATTTAATGCTGTCAGTTTTATCTCCTCTGGAACTATTGAAGAAAATAATTGAAGCATTTTAATTTGATTTTCCGAATAAATACGATCATTACGTAGAAAGTGATTTGATGAATTGATAATTTTGATATCACCCTTGAAACTTGCATAGTCTTGCGTATCTACTGATAATCGTTGCAACTCTGCTTTCTTAGCCTCAATCTCCCTTTGTCCAAGTTTTAATGCTGTACTACTATATAATCCTGTAAATAGAAATATGGGAATTAATAGAACTAGCAACGCAGCTGTTACCTTACTGAGAAATGAGTATTTATAATTTTCACGAATATGTAATGGCGCAACATTAAAATCCTCAACCTCATCTGCAGCTAAGGCAAAATTCAAAACATAATTAGGGTATTGCTGGGTAGGTATATCAACATCATCGTGAATATAGTATTCTCCAGTTCGCATTGGATTTAGCAATTCTACACTCTGATAGATATTCTCTTGAACAACTTCGAGTAATCCGGGAAATGATGACGCGACACCATCAAATAACAACTGTTTCCATTCTAAATCAGATTTCTGATTTTTAAAATAATTTAGCGAACGATTTAATTCACTATTAATTCTCTCTACTACAGGGCGAATTGCAATTGTAATTTTATTAAGATCAATATTAGAATTAGCAGCTATACCTGTTTGATTTTGAGGATAACCATATTGCATTAGTACTTCTTTTGCTAATGCAATGTCAATTGTTTCTCCTGATTCATTTGTTTCAACTTTTTTGATAATTGCTTTGTAAAAATCCTGAGCGCCCAGTGCTATTTTCCTAGAAAATTGCAAAGTGTGATCAGTTACAACAATTACTAGCGTCCTTGATTCCCCAACATGAACAATAACATATGAACCAATATCTTTATCAGGATAATTTTTAACAAAGGATTTCCACAACAGAATAGATAATGTGGATGTAAACCTTAGATTTATATTATTTCTTTTGAAAATACTATCGATGGCATTAACTGAGTCGGTTTCGGTAACACCGATAATAACTTCCTGAGTATCACCATCGTGTGTAGATTTGGCAATCTTCCAATTAACACTTTTGTTCTCGGTACTAAATGGTAAATTCTTATTAGCGTTCCATTCAACAAGTTCTTTAAACTCTTTCTTCTTTAATTTAGGACTTTTAATAATTATTGTTTTCGACGGAGTATTCATTGAAATGTAGGCACCAAAGGATAGTTTTTTATCTTTTGGATCAATTTCATTTTCAAATATATGCGTTAATAAATCGCTTATACCAGTAATCACTTGATTACCATATTCATACGGCAAACTAAATGATTTAACCATTTCAACTTCAGTTTCCTGTAAAGTTGCAAGAGTTTGTAAAAGATATATCGTATTACTATCAATATAAATTGTGATTTTTCTTTTATTATCAGAAAAATACCGCTTTAAATATTGTAACCGATTTTTCAATTTTGGTTTTTCGACACTATCTTCATAAAATGTGATTAGAGAATCATTAAACTCAGGCGGCAGAATAAGATCAGTACTTCCTGATTCATCAAAATCCTTTGGTATCTCAGTTTTGAGTAGTAAATCATCCTTAAGTTCTTCGGAATGATATGATGAAGAATCACTTTCCGCTTCGGTAGTAGTTAAACTAGCTGCTAATTTAGCGACTTCAGGGTCAACTTTAGTTTTACTAGGACTTTCATCTGTTTCTTGTTCTTCACCTTTATATAACTGGTCATCATTCTCAATTGGTGTTACATCCTCAACTACGGTTTCTTCATCAACATCTTGTAAAGATTTCTGCTCAATTTCATCATTTTCATCTGTGAATAATGAAGAAAAATCATCTTTATCTTGCTGTTTTATTGTCTTTTTTTGATCAGATTCAGACTTGGAAACATATTGAAGTTCTTCCTCTTTCTCTTCTATGAAAAGATCAGAATCATGTGGTGCCTCTTCCGAGCTTGCTACATCATCAGAACCACGTTCCGAGCGCAGGATCTCAAGAAGTCTATTAGTGGCTAATATTCTCTGTTTATCTTCCTTACTCATATATCAAATTATTTTGCTGAGTAAATTTAAAAACTAAGTCAGCATCAACTTTTGATTTACCTGTGATTAGCATATCGATGAGTAAATTATGGCAAGTAACTATAATCTTTCGAGGGAATCCTCTTGTATATTTATAAATAAGGTTTTTTGCATTTTCTGTAAAAATCTCTCTTTCTTCAGGCAAACCTGCTATTTTTAGACGATGGTCAATTAAACCTCTTGTATCTTCGTCATCCATATTATTTATATTGAACATATAGGTAATTCTATCTTTAAAATTTTCCATCGTATTTAGTGTATCTATAAATTCTGGCTGGGCAAAGATACTGAATTGGATAAGCTTCATACTATTCGTCTCAAAATTTAGCAATGATCGTACAATTTCGAGTTGATTCGGTCCCATTTTCTGTCCCTCATCAATGATCATAACAATCCGCTTATTATATTTTGTAGTATAATCGATTAAAAAATGTTCAATTTGATTCATCATATCAGTAATTAAATTTGATTCATCGCGGATATCAAACATCTTTTTCAAATGCATTAAAAATTCCTGATTATTGCGCCAGGTAGGATTAAGGATTAAAAAGAACGTATAATCTCCTTCATGGTCGGTAAATCGATCTAGTAATAATCGGGAAATAGCAGTTTTGCCGGTACCTATGCCGCCCGCTACAACATGCAAGCCGCGATTCAATCGCAAAGATATTTCCAACCGGTTAAGACACTCTCGATGCTGTTTGGATTGATAGAAAAAATCAGGTTCAGGTGCCATAGAAAATGGTTCACGCGTCAATCCTAATAGTTTACAATAATCCCTAACACCCTTTTCAGCCCGAGGAATATACTTTATTGGTCTTGATGGACGAGGTGGAATGAATGGTTTAATTCGTTCTTTAATGACAGGTTTTATGGGTGGAGTTATTGAACGTTCATTCTCCATTAAATAGATAAATTTCACGATATTATACCAATTTTTTTCAAAGTTTTAAAATATCCTACTTGAGTAATACGTTTGTAAATAACCGTAGTACCCCATTCTATTAACTGTAAGTTTAACTTCTATTCTCGTAAAAACCAATTTGATTATTACAAAATCTTTTAAATATATAGTTAATTAACTATTATCATCAATTCGAGCAAGAAAAGAGGGCTATAGGACGCCCCCTATTTTGTAATACTAATTATTTACTGTGTCAGTTTAGGGGAATAAAATCATTAATACAATCAGATATTCCCCTATTTAACTATAGGAAGAACACTAACTTAATTACTCAATTCCAAGTAATTCAACTTCAAAAATTAATGTTGAACTTGCAGGAATACTTCCCGTTGCTCTATCTCCATAAGCTAAGCTTGATGGAATTACTAATTCCCATTTTGATCCAACCTTCATTAATTGCAAAGCTTCTTGCCATCCTTGTATTACGCTTCCGACCATGAATTTGGACGGTTCTCCACGATCAACAGAACTGTCAAATACTGTTCCATCAATTAATTTTCCTGTATAATGCACTATAGTACGGTCTTTATCAATTGGAATGTCGCCAAATCCTTCAGTTAAGACTCGATATAGTAAACCGCTTTCTAATTCTACAACATCAGTATTGATATTTTTATATTCAGCTAAATATATTTCTCCGGTTTCGCGATTTTTTTCCGCTTCTAACTTCGCTCTTTGAGATGCCTCATCTCTTAATCGTTGATCATATTCTCTGACTATCCTTTTCATTTCTCCAACAGATAAAACTAACGAATCTCCTGTATTAGTATTCTCAAAAGCTCTTAAGAATATTGATGGATTTACAATAATATCTTGTAAAATGAAATTGGCAGCTAGGCTTGCTCCATACGCATAACTTGTATCAGTATTGTATGTTTCAACAAAACCCTTAAAAAACGATTCTGTTTCATACTGGAATCCCCTAGCTTTAAAAGTTGTACCAACATCGGATCCTAAACTGTAACTCACAGAATCCTGAAAAGATTGTATTTCAACATTCTCGGGAATATTAGGTTTGTTTGAACATCCTACCAAAAAAAATAGCAATGTTATTATACTAATATTTTTTGTCATCATTTTTCCTTATTTTTTATTTTCATTATATTATAACAATTTTATATAATTTAGTTTTTGTTAATAGAGAGTAATGCTTGGTTGATATATTTTGATTGAACTACTTCAAAGAGGAAATACAATTTATATATCTATGAAGCAGAATCTTTGCTTTCTTTAAAAATACTATATCCTAATAAAATCAAACCAATCAAAATGGCAAAAAATGCTAATGTTAAAATATTGCTTTGTAATATAAATTTTAATGTTTCCCCCAAAAATCCCAAAAGAAATATAAGTGCTCCTAAAGCAATTAATATTAGTGATACTTGCTTAATGTTCATTTTAGCCTCAAATCAATATATTATTAAT
>JAUXHY010000107.1 GCA_030621275.1 bacterium
GACGGGAAATCATCGGCAATACCATGCACACCATTAATTAATTCTAATGAGTCTTGCAATGCCAATGCCGCATTTTTTATATTAGCTAAATATTTGCCTTGTACTTTTATAGATACATCTTTGCCAACCGGCGGACCTCCCGAAATTTCCTCAAACTCAACCGAAGTAGGTCCACTAATATTTTTTACCTTTTCTTGCATCATTTTCATTAGATCTTTTGTAGCTACTGTTCGAGTTTCACCAGGAACTAATTGGAATAGAATTTGTGCGACATTCTTTTTTACAAGCCATTCTTCGTTGGCTTGTAACAAACCGACATTGGTAATAATATGTTCAATTGGCTCTTGAGGTAGTTCTTTTGCTACTTCCTCGAACTTTGTAACAATGCGATTCGTTTCTTCTAAACTAGTACCTTCAGGTAATTTCAATAAGACTTTAAATTGATCAAAATCTTCTTCACCAAACATTTCTACACCAACTAACGGTATGACACCAAAAGAAAGAATAAGGATTACTACTAACGCACCAATGACATAGTATCTTTTTCTTAATACTTTGAATAATAATTTGCGATAACTTTTTCGAAGACGGATGAAGAATTTTCTGTCACCCTTTTTGTGTTCCTTTGATTTTAATGTCCAATCTGCATAATGGGATGGTAATAAAAAGAACGCTTCAAACAGTGATGCTAATAGCGCTAATGAGAAAACTAGCGGAACAATTCTCATAAATTTACCCATAATGCCGGTAAGTAAAATAAGCGGTAAGAAAGCTGCGATGTTTGTCCCAATTGATGATAAAATTGGTGATACAACCTCCTTAGTCCCTAGAATCGCAGAATCAACGGAATTATGTCCCAATAAACGGTAACGATGACAATTTTCAATTACTATAATTGCATCGTCAACAATAATACCCAAAACCATTACCAGTGCAAAAAGCGTGCTTCCATTCAATGAATAACCGGTCATTTTCATAAAAATAAATGTAATAAAAAATGAAATAGGTATTCCTAAAGAAGCTAATAAGGCATTTCGTTTTCCAAGAAAAATATATAATACAAGAATTATAATCAACATACCAATTAAGGCATTGTTTCGTAGAACATTAAGTACTTGATTAATATAGATGGAATTATCCATCGTATAGCTAAAAGAAACTCCGTCCGGTACTTTAATTCTAAATTTGTCAACGACCAATTTGATTTCATCAATAGCATCGAGCGAGTTGGCTTCACTCTTTTTCGAGAGTGAAAAAGTAATAGATTGTTTGCCATCTAAGCGCGAGTATATTTGCATCTCTTCGCGTGTGTCTTTAACAGTAGCAATGTCCTTAACTTTAATAAATTCACCGGCAGGAGATTTACGGATAATTGTATTGCCTATTTCTTCTATAGATTGAAATTCGCCAATTGATCGAATTAAATATTCAGTTTTACCAACCGAGATATTTCCACCCGGAATATTCAAATTTCTTATCTTCAGGACCATTGCAATTTCATCAAATGAAATATGATAGGAATTGAGTTTTGCCGGATCAACTTCAATCCATATTTCTCTTTCCGCTAAGCCTGAAACTTGCACCTGCGCAATTCCGGGGAGATCGATTAATTCTTTTTCTAATTCATCAGCAATTTTGAATGCATTTTCTTCAGGAATAGAAAATGTCAAATTAATGGTAATTACCGGTGCAAAATCGCTGCTACTGAAATCGTCAACGATAGGGTCCTCTGCATCTTCGGGAAGGACAACTTTATCAATTTCTGTTTTTAATGCAGACAATTTCTCACGGAATTCACTTTGCGACATATCTTCAAATTTTACCAGTATAAACCCAAATCCCTCGCCGCCAGTTGACTGAATTTCCGATATATTTTCAATATCTTTAATTTCATCTTCAATTGGATCAACAATCAGATTCTCGGTTTCGGTTGGAGCGGCGCCGGGATATATTACCGTTATAAAAATCCAGTTAAAATCAACATTTGGATTTAATTCCCTGGGTAATTGTAATAATGATAGTCCACCAAAAGCGAAGAGACCTATCATTAACATATTTACTAAGACAGAGTTTTTTACAGAAAATTTTGCAATATTCATTTAATATACCTTTATTTACAATGAATTTATATTTACAACGAAGTAAACGAAATGAACGAAAAAATATAAAAGCGTGAAACGTAAATATTTAAAACGTGAACTGTTGACTGCCATTGCCACTGTTACTGCCACTCGTTAGTTAACAGTTTCAATAAAAACCGATGTTTTTTCACCAAGGTTTTTCATTCCTACTACTACAATAGTATCCCCCTCGATTAGACCGGAATTAACGATTGTATTATTGCCTAAAGATTGACCAATATCAATTTTGTACAATTCAGCGAGATTATTTTTCACTTTATAGATAAAGTGATCACCATTTTTTGTTACTAAAGCATAATTTGGAACAGACAATAGTTTTTCCTTGTTACTGATGTCTAATTCTATGCTGGCTGTCATTCCTGCGCGAATTTCAATTTCTGATGTATTCGGAACATATATTTCTGCTTTAAAGGTCCCTGTTTGCTCATTAGCTTGCGGTGAAATATATTGGACTATTCCGTTAAAATTTTGATTATTCAAGGCAGATATCTGAACGTTCGCTTGTGAACCGATTTTAACGTAATTGACCATATCCTGACTAATCCCAATTTCAATCTTTAGGATACTCAAATCAACAACTCTGTAGATAGGCAAACCGATATTAACCATTGTCCCTAATTCAATATGTTTTCTTGAAATGATGCCTGAAATCGGTGACTTTATTCTAGTGTTATTATAATTTTTTTCCAATAAACTTAAATTTGCAATTGTGGACAGTTGATTAGCTTCGGCATTTTTCACAGCTAGAACTGAATTCTCATAGGCAATTTTAGAAATATCGTTATTATCGAATAGGATGTTATCACTTTCAAGATTTAATTGAGCAATTTTTAAGCTGTTGTCTGCTGAAAGCTTTTGTGCTTGAGCTTGTTGAAACTGATTATACGGTACTTCATCATCGATTAATGCCAAAACGTCTTTTGTAGAAACTACTTGTCCTAATTTTTTGTTAATCTTTTGTACCTTTCCAGATACCTCGGATATTATGTCAACTGAACGAGATGGAGCTAATACTCCGGTAAACGGAATTGTTGCTTCAAGATTTTGTTTTGAGGCTACTATTACTTCAACAGGTACAACCTTGATTTCACTTGAGGTTGATTCAATATTGGGAGCAACTTCCTTATTATTATTATTATTATTTCCACAAGACATTATAGACAGCAAAAATAGGACTAAAATGATTTTTGAAAATTTTTTGTATTTCATAATAAACTCCATAAAAATTAATTAATCAGTTATCACAACTTTATCAAGTTTGCCAAGCAAATAATTTAGCTCAATGATAGCTGAAATAAAGTCATATCTATTAGTGATATCTGTCAATTCGTTATTTTGTAAGGCAAGTTTTGTATTGATAAAATCGATATTTGAGATCAAACCACGTTCTTTTTGTTGCTCAATTATTCTATAATTATTTTGCGAATATTTTACATTTAGTTTAGATAATTCACATTGTGTTTTTAAATTAATAATTTTATTAGCGGTTTCTGACAGAATAAAACGAATATTATCCATTTGATTATGATGATTCTCTTTACTTTGTTGATAGTCATAGTAAGAAGATTTCACGTTTGAAAAGTTTTGGAAACTGGTAAACAAAGGGATCGATAGGTTAATCATATATGTCTTAGGTGAGTAGTCATCCAATTCCAATGTGTTGTTTTCTCGCCAAGCATGTGTATAAAGCAAGCTCACGTTCGGTAAATATGAAGAATAGGTATTTTTATAAAGCAGCTTACTCAATTTGGTACTTGATTGTGATGCTGCAACCGCTGCATTTGTTTTTATTAATTCATTATCGGAAAACTTAATCATTTGCAAAATTTCGTTATTTGATAAGTTGGAAAATTTATCTGCTTCATTTAATATATTGATTGGTATTGTTGATTCCACTTCAAAATCGGTAAACATATCCATATCAATTAAATTGGTTAATACCGCTTTAGTGGTACGTAATATTGATTCTGTATTTATCAAAGAAGACTGTTGAGTTTGATAATCAATTTTCCAGAATAATAACTCATTTTCTGAATAACGACCAGCTAACTGTTGTCTCTCAGCCTTTTCATAATTCAATCTTGCTAAATTTGTAAAATCTTTTTGTAATTGCAATAGGTCTTCACTCTTTAGCACTGATAGATAACTATTAATTACTTGAAACAATATGTTATTTTTAGTGGATTCGTTCATTTTTTGAGCAGTATTCTTACCTGCATTAGCGATGCGTAATCCGTTGAGAAGCACTCCATTGAAAATCGGCATTGATACATCTATGGCAGTATAGTATGATTCCTGAAAAACAGTCTGTGGCATTTCTGCTTGCATTTCGGGAGGCATATAACTTCTAAAATCTCTTTCTCTTAAAGTTTGATCATCTATATGCATATAACTAGAACTAAGATTAGCAGTAGGAAGGAATTGTGTCCAAGCTCGGTATCTGTCCCATTTTGCTTTTTGCAGTCCGTAATAACTCGATTTAAGTTGATTATTCTCCGCCAAAGCACGGGATATTGAACCTTGTAACGTTAAATATATTTTATTGTCAGGATTTTGTGAAAATCCCATAGATATTAATATAAAAACCAGAAATAAAATATTTCCAAATGATTTCCGATAAGATTTTTGAAATTTATTATTTATATAAAAGAACATTCATTATCTCCTAAACAAAATCTTAACAATAATTTTAATCGTGGCCAATACTTGTGAGTATTTTTGTTGCAAAGTGTTTCATTAAATCCGCCTTAACGATTGCAATTCCTTTTCTTTCATCGCCTAAAATAAGTAAAGTATCCCCCGGATTAATATTGAAAATGTCCCGGGCTTTTTTGGGGATAACAATCTGTCCCCTTTCACCTACTTTAACAGTTCCAAATATGTGTTTTTCTTTTTCAAATTTAGTCATTATTATATCTCATATTATTCATATTTATCATATTAGTATGAAATAAAATTATGGACGGAAATTTCATTATCCAACAAAATAATTGTAAATTTTACTAATATTATTGAGTAATCTTTAATAGATATAGTTGTCAAAAAAAAATATACTCAATAATATTTATTATAAGGAGAGAAACAATACAATGAAATATATAAAAATACTAATCAGTGTGATGTTGATTTTAACTATTGCGCTTGTTTCATGTAAAAAAGACAGTTCAACAGGACCAGCCGGTGGATCTATTGAAGGAACTTGGAATGTTGTAGATGCATATTTTGGGTGGTTAGTGACTACAAATTCTAATCAAGTTGCAACAAATATTTTTGATGTTACAGGTCAAATTAGTATTAGTGGAGCACATACTGTTACATTGAATTATATGTGGGTGGATGATACTGACCCACTTTCATTTTTTGTTTTTGATA
>JAUXHY010000126.1 GCA_030621275.1 bacterium
TCTCGGAATAATGGCAAATGATATGTGTTGGTAGTTTGCTAAGCATAATGTAATAAAATATTACTTAACTAAAGTTATCTTTTTCCATTCTTGACGGTTATCACTCACAGCTGTTAAATAATAAACACCTGAACTAACTTTTTCATTATTTGTATTTACACCATTCCATAAAAATTCATAGCTGCCGTCTGATAAATATCCTGAAAATATAGTATCAATTTTTCTTCCCAACATATCATAAATAATTATATCAATATTTTGAGGAGTGATAACTTTCAATTTTATTGTAATTGAATTATTGAAAGGATTTGGAAACTGACTTAAAATTGTAAAATCTGTATAACTATCTCTAACTCCATCTGTGAAAGATAAATTATAATTAAAATCCTGAACGTTATTGTTGTCAGTTACAATTACAGCGTAAATCCAATCAGTATTTGAACCGGGATCAATATTTAACACTGAACCGGATTGCACTTCATAACTTCCTGAATTTGATTTCACTACTGTATGAAGTGTTAAATCCTGTGTATTCATTGACACTTTTACAGGGTCCATAGCATTGATCTTTATATATTGTGAACCATATTGTTGTAAATCGTTGCTTTCAATATTTGCCGGAATCCCTTGAATAAAATTTAGTGAATCATGAATACTTAATTGTATTGAAAGAGTATCATTATATGAATATTGGCGATAATCTTTATAACCAATTGCCTCCTCGTAAGCATATTGTCCTGCTGCATTTTCTGGTGAAAAAATAATATTAGCAATAGCCATATTATTTAAAGCTTTTTTAAATGTATGTCCTTTACCTTTTAGTGCGATATCAACTGACTGAATACTATAGTCTCCATTATTACTATCAACTAATCTGCTTTGCTCCCAAGTTCTTTTTATGATATCAGATCCGCCTAAATGTTCATCAATGTATTTAAAAAAGATATAAGAACCATATTGATGTAAACCGTAAGGTTTATTAAGCGGTAAATTTGGTTTTTCAAACCACGGAATCATATATTGGTAACAGTCATTAACATCATCGTAATGTTCTTCCTCCATCCATACAGCAGTGGCTTCCATCAACCACAGCGCTTCATCTCCATCATAGCCGAGTTGAATTGCATGGAAATATTCATGTGCGGCAGTAACCTGAATATTTTCTAACTCAGTATTCGGAAATCCATTATAATTATTCCTAAGGAACATATAGCTAAAATATGCATTATTTTCAATTTCATTTGAATTCTCATTATCGCCAATCATAGGATTGCCATAATAAGTCCAAGCATATACCCCATAGCCAATATCCTCGACATAAATATCATAGGCGTTTGAACCGCCTTCCATTCCATCGCTTGGTGGAATAGTATAACCAAGTTCAATGATATCATGATTATATACTTCTTCAAATACTTCTGCCATAGTTTCGATATAGTCAGGTGTGGTATCTCCATCGGAGTCGGTATTGTCTACAGCATCATTTCCGGTTAGTGTATAATGAATACGAAAGTGATCAGTATCGTAAGAAAGATCGAGATGAGTTGATCTAGCGATTATTACAATTTCATTGGAAAAATCAAATCCCAATGATTTAAGTTTAATTTTGGTTTTTTCAGGCAAGAGGTGACCGTTGCGAGCTATATCTGCCATGTAGGGAGTTAAATGTCTTACAGTACATTTTTCCTCGAAAACATCAATAATCGTATTGGCAGATTGAGTAACGATTGACTTATTATCTGAAAATATGAAACTGCTTGAGATAATAAAAAGAATTAATAATACTTTTAATTTTTGCAAGATATACAGCTAGAGTTATTAATCTTTTTTTGGGTTATGAAAATATTTATCATAAATAAAAGTTCCGGCTATTATTGCTAATCCTGTAGGAATTTCCCAACTGAACCCTTCCGATTTGCTAGATTCAAGCGCTGCTCCGGCAATCGTGAGCGAAGCTCCAGATAAATATAATGCAGCGCGGATTCTTTTATATTGATCAGGAATTAGCACACCGGTATCAGCTTCAATTTGTCCGGCTTCAGTAGTAATGGATACTGCAGAGCCCATATTTTCTCGTTCTTGCTCCAATACGGTTGCAATTTCATTAACCGGAAATCGTAACGATAGTAATATTTCAGGAGGTGATTTTGATTGATAAAATTCAAAGTTTTCGATTGTTTTATTTATTTTTAATGCAATTTGTACTGACTCATCCGCATTATTAACCTGTATTTCTGAAACAGGATATTTAATCTCTGAACTTGCAACACGACCTGAATCAGCTATTGCATTAAGCACAGTAATGTAAAACCAACCGTCATCTGTACTCCATCCGGTTATGTGCTTTTGTTCAACCGGAGAAGTCGTAAATAATTTTACAAATGCTCCATTTTTTTTATTATCAATATTTACGTGTGTGATAATAGATTTTGTTTGTGCATTAATGGAAACAATGCCAAGTGTTATACATATAATAGCAATATTGATGTTTTTATTAAATATTTTCATAATCTAATTACAGTTTTATTAACAAAATGTTTCAGTTGAGGGCAGATTTTAGGGGATTTTATTAAAATCAACAATTAGAAAGATTCATTTTACTAATTATTTTGAAAACACATTGAAAAAATTATAAAATGATATTTCATGATTTATATTTAATAGTAAAAGTTGTATTTTCATATAGTTTATGGTCAAAACAATGAAGAAAAATAGTTTACTCATAATTATATTATTAGGCGTTTTTAGTCTACAGGCACAAAATCCGTTCTCGTTAAGAGGTGTGTTTGGTCTTGCTACGATCGATGATCAAGTTTGGGGACAATTTGCACTTCGTCCTACCATTGATATTTGGAAAATTAAATTTGGTTTGGATATAGTTATGTATATTGACCAAAATGGCAAAATTCACCAGGATGAATGGGATTTTTCTAATAGTACGGCAATTAAGAATACAATTTTGGATAAAATTTATTTTATTCAATACGGTACCCGATATGAACCGCTGTACATTCGAGTAGGGGCTCTCAATCGTACAACATTGGGATATGGTATATTAGTCAACCGATATTCAAATACGTTTAATTATCCACAGCATCGGAAAATCGGATTAGATGCAAAATATCAATCAAAATATATTTCGTTGCAAACTTTTGTAAATAATTTTAAAGAAAATGCCAGTGTTGTAGGGGGTCGTATATCCAGTGTTATACCAGCCGGATTGCATCTTGGAATTAGTGCTGTAACTGACCAAAATCAGTATCTTGGACTGCAGGATCACGATTATGATGGAAGACCTGATATTGTAGATGATTTCCCCTATGATGATAAAAATTGGCTTGATTCTGATGATGACGGTTTAGCTGATGATGATTCGAATGAATTTGATCGTGATGGTGATGGGAAACCTGATGTTTACAATCTTGATGCTATCCACGATTATTGGGATTCTTTACCTTTACCCGAAGGATACAGAGATTCAACTTTTTACAATACAATACCTGATGCTGATATAAAATTGAAACCGGAGCCGCTAAATGTTCTTGATAATCCTAGACCAATTAGTGCTATAGCAATTGATTTGTCAATTCCAATAATTCAGAATAAGGTAACGTCCTTATCTGTATATAGTCAAATTGCAAAAATGATTGGTGAGACAGTCGATCCTGAAACGGGTGAAAATGTAGAGTTAGAATATGGTTTTGCACCGGTTGGAGTATTTAATCATGTTGGTATTTTTAGTTGGCAAGTTGAGTATCGTATAATACCTGATGGAAAATTTGATTTTGAATATTGGGATCGCGCCTACGAACATACCCGTGCAACTGCGACATCTTTAGATAAAGAAGAACCAATTGATTCATTAGATGTAAAACCTAAATCAGATTATCTTGGTGAGTTTGGACCAATGCGTGGATTGTACGGCAGAGTAGATTTTGATATAAACGAATATCTTCTTATTGGAGCAACCTATCAAAATATGTTTGGAGAAAAATGGAATCGTGAGACCGGAGCATTTGAATATAATACACTTAAAAGTTTTTTAGCATCTGCTGAATTAACACAACCAATTGGAAGTTTTCAATCGGCTTCTGCGTTTTATCAACAAAGAAATGTACCAAATCCATTCAAGTTTGAACCGTCAGAAAGTACAATAATGGGTTTTTCTGTTGGATATAAAATAGGGTGGGGGATGATTCTGAATTATTCGTTTAAGCGTTCATTCTTGGATAAAAATGGAGATGGAGATGTTTTAGACAAGGATGAATCAATTAATATGTCATTACTAGAAACGAGTTTTGGTTTTTGATGTTTAAAAATCTTTATAGTTCATAGTAACGCTATTAACATATTTGTTTTTCAATCCATAAAATCTTATTAATTTGAAAAATGAATAGTAACGATATACGCCAATCTTTTATCAATTTTTTCAAGGATAAAAAACATTCAGTTGTGCGAAGTTCATCCGTTGCACCATTGGATGACCCAACACTTTTATTCACTAATGCGGGAATGAACCAGTTCAAACCGGTATTTTTGAATGAGCAAGAACCAAAAAATAATCGAGTTGTAAACAGTCAAAAATGTATCCGCGTTAGCGGAAAACATAATGACCTTGAAGAAGTTGGAGTGGACACTTATCATCATACATTTTTCGAGATGCTTGGTAATTGGTCGTTTGGTGATTATTATAAAGCTGAAGCCATAGGATGGGCGTGGGAATTATTAACTAAAGTTTGGAAATTGGATAAAAACCGCCTTTGGGCGACCGTCTATGAAGACGATGATGAAGCCTTTGAGCTATGGAAATCGGAAACCGATATTGAACACGAGAGAATTCTAAGATTTGGTAAAAAAGAAAACTTTTGGGAAATGGGTGAGACTGGTCCTTGTGGTCCGTGTTCCGAAATTCATTATTATATTGGAAATGATTTAGCCAAACAATCCGCAAAAGGTGTGAATGCGACAGATGATTATTGGGAATTGTGGAACTTAGTATTTATTCAATTTAATCGTGATGCGAGGGGGAAATTATCGGAGCTTCCTAAGAAGCATATTGATACAGGTGCAG
>JAUXHY010000101.1 GCA_030621275.1 bacterium
TGTTCTCGTAGGCCGGTTTTGGAAATAAAGAATCAAGTTTTAATTTTGTATAAACTTTTTCTTTTAACTCTACTTCCATCTCTCGTGCTAAAAACACAATATTTTGGCCTAATAAGCGATTAAGGAATGCTGTCCTATCATTATTTTTTAGGAATTTATAACGATTTTGTGTGTTTTTACTTAATGCAACCCAAGGTGATACAAATTGATATCTTAGCAATTGATCAACATGCTCAAATTGATCTACGCTTTCTTCTATATCAATATCTATTATTTTAAATGTAATATTTCCAAAATTAAGTAATTCTAGCTCTTTTGTCATCTCCAAAACCGGGTCAGCACCATCTTTGATACCAACTAGATATATCTGTTCATTAAGAATTTTAACTTGCACTCTCGGATATAGAAACTTGTTACGGTAACTTCCATCTAACATTGGTATAACAGAACTATTAGGGTACTGTTTCATAAAAACGCCCTTTACTTGATATGCCGTTTTTTTTACCGGTTTATCAGTTATTAACCGAGCTACAATTGTTTTCACAGATTGTAATCCTTATGACTTTAATATAGATTATAAATAAATTAAATTTAGTTATCGCTGTTTTAGCGACTCATCGTATCCATAAACTCATCATTGGTTTTAGTTCTCAGCATTCGATCACGTAAAAATTCTATAGCTTCAACTACTTTCATCTCGTTTAACAATTTACGCAGAATCCAAATTCGACCTAATACTTTCTTAGACAATAAAAGTTCTTCTTTTCTTGTTCCTGATCTAACAACATCGAATGATGGGAATAGCCTTCGGTCACTTAATCTGCGATCTAATACTAATTCCATATTACCTGTACCTTTAAATTCTTCAAAGACCACATCATCCATTCTGCTGCCTGTATCTACTAACGCTGTGGCGATAATTGTAAAGGATCCACCTTCTTCGATATTTCGTGCAGCTCCAAAAAATTGCTTAGGTTTTTTTAGTGCGTTTGAATCTACACCACCCGACAATATTTTTCCACTATGTGGGATTACAGCATTATGTGCTCTTGCTAAGCGTGTTAAACTGTCTAGTAAAATGACGACATCATCTCCATATTCTACCATTCGTTTGGCTTTTTGTAACGCCATATCCGCCACAGCGACATGGCGTTCCGGTGCTTCATCAAAAGTTGAACTTAATACTTCAGCGTCAACACTGCGAGCCATATCTGTGACCTCTTCAGGACGTTCATCAATTAGCAATATTATCATCTTTGTCTTGGGATGGTTTACTCTTATTGAATTTGCTATTTGTTGCAACAATATAGTTTTACCGGTTTTGGGTTGAGCAACAATCATACCTCTTTGACCTTTTCCGATTGGACACATCAAATCCATAATCCGCATCGATAGATTTTTTTGTTCAGTCTCAAGGGTAAACCTTTCGTCAGGATGCAAAGGTGTAAGATTATCAAATAACATTACATTTCTAACATCTTCCGGCGGCCGATCATTTACAGTATCAACCTTTAATAATGCATAGAATCGTTCTTTTGATTTTGGGGGCCTTATTTGTCCTGCTACCTCATGGCCAGTTTTAAGGCCAAATCGTTTTATCTGTGAAGGGCTAACATAAATATCATTGGGACCTGGTAAATAATTAGAATCAGGGCTACGTAAGAACCCATAACCATCCGGTAACACCTCTAAGGTGCCACGAGAATAAAGTGCATCTTCCTCCTTTGCCTGGGCTTTTAGAATTTGTACGACCAGTTCCTGTTTGTTCAGCCCGGAAATGCTTTCTATTTTCAGATCCTTTGCTAATTTTGTTAGGTCTTTAATCTTCAGGGATTGAAGTTCATTGACATCCATTATAAATTATCCTTCGGTTTTTCAATTGATTAAAAATATATAAATAAAATCTTGCGCAGTGCGCGTCTTATCGGTAATGCTAAATTACAGTAAATGATACCATTGTCAAAGGAAAAACCGTATTCCTTAAAAATTGTTTCTCCAATATAATGGCTACCAAAAATTAGACCAGGGCATTTCTTGGAAACTGAATTATTAATTATTTTTACTGCTTTTATTATATCCGGTTCAAATGTGGTTTTAATTCCATAATTAATTAATGATTCATATAAATCCTTCGCTTCCATAAGTCCCGAATCCGGTTTACTTGTCACTATTAACTCTTTAAATCTATTTTTTAATTTCGGAACAATTAGTTCAAGTTCTTTGTCAGCCTTTAATGCTATTAAACCAATTGGTTTCTCATTATATATCGCATATAATGAATCCATTGCAACCTGGATGCCGTGTGGATTATGAGCAACATCGTAATAAATTGGAAGCGTTTCATGCATCTTTTGTATTCGAGCAGGCCATTTCACTTTTTTTAATCCATCGATTATTATATCAGAATTAATTATATTGCTAAATGTCTTTGATGTTTCAATTGCCAACACTGCATTTTGTGCTTGATGCTCTCCAATCAGACAGGTTTCATAATCAATGTTGTTCCAATTGAAATTTGTTCCTATTTCGCTGATACTAATATTTTTTATATTGTTTTGATCACAATAAGTAACTTTCGCATTTTTTTTATCGGCAATTTCAAGTAGTACGTCTTTTACTTCTTTACTCTGCGATGATAGAATTAACGGTACGCCCATCTTGATAATGCCACCTTTTTCAAATGCGATGTTTTCTAAATTTTCTCCTAATATCTCAGTATGATCTGCTGTAATTGAAGTGATAATAGTAACCTTCGGTTTTAAAACATTCGTTGAGTCTAATCGTCCACCTAATCCGGTTTCAATTACAGCTACGCCTACCTTTTTCTTATTAAAATAATCAAATGCCATTGCCGTAGTTGTTTCAAAAAAAGTTGATTCTATCTCATTAATCGCCGATTTGTATTGCAACATAAATTCAACTATTCTTTTGTTAGATATGGGTATGCCATTTACTCTAATACGCTCATTGAATTTTAATAAATGCGGTGATGTGTACAATCCAATCCTATAGCCGGCTTCTGTTAATATTGAAGCAATCATTGCTGATGTGGAACCTTTTCCATTCGTTCCGGCAATATGGATTGACATAAAATTATCCTGAGGATTACCACAAACTTCTAAGAGTCTTTGCGTATGCTCTACCCCGACTTTAATACCAAGTCGTTGTAAAGCATATAAATCTTCTAATAATTGATTAAACTCAACCGAGTTGAATTTTTTCGACATTCGATATTTTTTCACCTAAAAACCGACTTGCAACAGTTTCGAACCTTGCAGGTAAATCTGATACAAATAACTTTAAATCACCTTTTGCATTTTGATCATTAAGTAATCCAGAGTTCATTAGTAATTTTGTTGTTTCAGAAGCCATCGCTTGTGCAGAATCAACTAATTTTATTTTCGTTGACACAGCTTCTTGTATTACTTCTTTCAATAATGGATAGTGCGTACATCCTAATATTAATGTGTCGACATTTGCTAGGTTGATAGGTTCAAGATATTTTTTTGCAATTAACTTAGTAGCTGGTTCATTTATCCAACCTTCCTCAGCAAGTGGTACAAATAATGGACAGGATGAAGAGGCAACTTCAATGGAATGATTATTGATTTTTAACTCAGTTTCATAGACGCCAGAATTAATTGTGGAAGTTGTTCCAATTACGCCAATACAGTTATTTTTTGTAAGTTTTAGTGCAGAATCAACTCCAGGTTTTACAACTCCAATTATGGGAATATCTAACTTATCTTGCAAAGTATCAAGTGCCAACGCAGTTGCCGTATTACACGCCACAACAATAATTTTAGTATCATGCTCTAATAAAAATTTTGTTATTTGCAGACTATATTCTTTTATAAGCTCCGGACTTTTATTTCCATACGGCACACGGGCTGTGTCCCCGAAATATATAATTGATTCATTTGGCAATACATTTCGCATTGCCTTTACTACAGTAAGTCCACCTAGTCCTGAATCAAATACACCAACAGGATTTTGATTCTTCATCTAACCCTCCGCCATAACAAATTCTCTACTTTTCTTGAATTCTATAATTGCTCTATAAACTGCATTAGCAATTTTTTGCCTATATTCCGCAGTTCGTAATTTTTTTTCTTCATCTGGATTTGTTAAAAATCCAACTTCTAATAAAACATTTGGCATACTGGCTCCAATTAAAACATAAAATCCGGCTTGTTTCACCCCTCGGTTTGGTGATTTAAGCTCCTTATTAAGTTCATGTTGAATTTGACCAGCTAAACTTTCACTCTCTTTCATGAACATGCTTTGAGCCATTGTAGCCAGGATTAGTCCCTCGTGTGTTAATTCTTCATATTTTCCATTACGTGATTCTTCATATTTAATAGCAGCATTTTCTTCTGCTGCAATATCAATGGCATCTTGTGTTTTACCCGGGCGTAATAAGTATGTTTCAAATCCATGCGCCTTCCGATTACGATTACCGTTCGCATGTACACTGATAAATATCTTGCCATTATTCTCGTTCGCCATTTTTGTTCTTTGCCAGAGAGGAATAAATACATCTTCATCACGCGTATAAACTACATTCATATTAGTATTTTTTGTAAGCAGCCTACCTATCCGTTTAACAACATCCAATACAACAGTTTTTTCTTTAGTTCCGTACTTGCCAACTGTCCCCGGATCTTTACCGCCATGCCCGGCATCCAAAACAATTGTGTCAATTTCCCACTGACTTTTGACTTCCTTTATTCTAGCCACACTTTTTGAAAGTGGCGCCCAAAGCGTTATTACGATTTCTTTAGTTTTTTTATTCTGATAAAATTCATGTCTTTCAATGTCTGATCTAAGGAAAAATGCTAATTGTAAACTACCTTCGAGTTGATCCATCGATATTTTCTTAACTATTCCACGAGTATCTGTTTTTAGTATATTATTTGAATCAGCTACTGCCCCTTGGATTGTAAGATAAAACCAACCATTCTTATGCAAGAACACGCTTATTTCTCTCTTCTTAAATTTCTTCAGGGTTTTAACACGTACAATAGTTCCATTTACTTTTTCATCAACTTGAATGGATTGAACATTATATTCGGTAGGAATTATAACAAGCTCATTATTTTCAACAATATATGAAATGGTCGGTAATACTGTATCGTGTAATATTTGAAAGAGGGCAGTGGTTGGTAAATATATATCTCCTTCAACAATAATTGCCGGTGATGGGATTTGATATACAATATCATCAATAACTAAAAAACTTGTCCCAGCAGATATTTTTACACGATGTTCACCAAGATACAATACTAGTTTTTCTCTCTCGATATTTTCATAAATCGTGGTAGACAATACTCTCGCTAAATCTTTAACTGAACAATAGACAACCGAAGTATTATCTAAAACCTTCAATTCATCTTCTGTATTTTCCAGCTGATTTACTACTTTTATCGGCGAAGCACTAATACTAAATGAATAGAAAAATATGATAAAAAGAAAAATGCGTAATATTTTCATAACTTTGAAGTTATCATATAGTTTTAACCTGAGGCAACCTTGATACTATAACATTATCTCAAATACTAACGCACCAAATATCTCAGGAGTTCCTGCGAAATCGAAATCTTCCCATTGCGCCCTTAAGCGAAATCCCAGTTCAAATCCAGAGCTTGTTTGGTACAAAATTTTTATGGCTG
>JAUXHY010000191.1 GCA_030621275.1 bacterium
AGTATCACTTCGAAGCTCTGAAGATTTTTTCATTAGCCATTTGGGGAAATTTTGAATGTCTTCTTGAGCTGATTTTCCTATCATCGTTTCAGGATAGTCTTTAGCAATCTCGTTAAGCAGTTCAAATCCATTAGAATAATCATTTCTATCATTTAATTCAATCCATGCAATATTATACCGTGCATTTTGGACTAATGAATCATCGGGAAATTTATCAATTATTTTTTTGTATGTATTTATTGCATTTTCATATTCAGAATTAGTAATATATTTATCGCCCTTATCCAATAATTTCTCAGGCGAGTTATCGCAACTAATAATTAATAAACAACATAATATTATTATACTTAGTTTTTTCATTTTTTAGTTAATTCCTTTATAAATCTGTCGAAAATTTATGCTAATGAAATTGGTATTTCCAAAATCTATTAATAAAAAATAGATATTGCTAAAATCAAAATATATATTGAACCCCTAGCTGAATTTGCCAATTGGCATTTTTCTCTAAAGGACGCGCTGCATCCAACCGCACTGGTCCAAGTGGCGTAACTAAAGTTATTCCGAAACCACTGTCCCAACTTAGTTTATTCAATGATATATTATCGTAACTATCATAAATATGCCCTCCATCTACAAATATCTCACCACCTAATATCCAAAACAATGGAAAACGTATTTCCCAATTATTCATAATACGTATAATATCTCCTACTGGAAGTCCATTACTATCGGTTCTATACCTTAACATATTCCAACCTCTCAGACTGTTACTTCCTCCAAGATAAAATTTATCATATAAATAATCATGATAATCCACATTCCATCCTACTATCATACCATATTTGATACGCCCTGCCAAGATTATATCCTTATAGATAGGTTTGTAAGCACTAATACCAAAATCTAATTTGATAAAATCACGACTTCCGCCTAAAATTCCACCGGTTCTATTTAATTGACCTAAATAGACAAATCCCTTTGTTGGATATAACACATTATCGGACTTATCCAATCTGAAATTGATTTCAAAAGAATGCTTCTCAATTTTAATTTTTCGACCACTGTCTGTCCCGTCAATAGAGTTTAGTAACAATTCATCTTCAGGTTGTAAATAATCTTTTCGAGAGAATCGATCCAAAAACAAGCGCGTTTCAATGTATGACCTACGCTCAATTTGATCAATAAAATATGTATTTATTAACTCGATTCCATATCGAGTAACATATGGAGCACCTAATGATATATAGTCCTTAAAATATTCCAAATATATTTGTGTTCGGGTTGGTATTCTCAATTTATATAACCATGGATTAGCAAGACTTACGTCAAATCTTATTTTTGGATTAAGAGTATTATTACTAATTAAAGATTGTCCGCTCAACTTCAATGACAGACTTGTTCCGGAATTAATTAAACTTCTATTACGCCACTCAACTAGTACACCGGCTCCGGGGATTGGTTCCGTTCCTTCATAATATTCAATCGGATAATAACCTCCCTCAGATATCCATTCATGTGGCTTAAATTGGCGTAATTCAATTAACAAATTCACTAAAGAGTCACTTTTAGTAAGTTTTACGGGGGTAATATTTGCTACTGAGAAAATACCGGTTTGCAATAACTGTCTTTGGCTATTATTTATATTCAATTGGTTATACTTGTTGCCTTTTTCAAATAATAACTCCCTTTGAACGATCGCAGAATCAACAACACCAAGCCCAGTAAAAAATGTATTATTTATATAAACATCAGGACCTTCATTGATCAATATATTAATATCAACAGAATCCTTAATAGCATCAGATATATTAATGGTAGCAAAAAGTTTGCCAATTTTTCTATACCGATCTTCTAATAGATTATAATTTGTATTAGTTCTAACAGGGTTGAATGCTTTAAGTTTTTTTAACCCAAGGATCTTTAAAATCGTATTATTACTTAATGATTCATTGCCCGTGACAGTCAATGATTTGATATAATACTGTTTCCCTTCATCTATAATAAAATATACATCAACAAAATCATTTGTTACAATAACAGAGTCTTTTACATTTACTCCAAGAAATCCTTTTGAGACATAGAATGTTTTAATATTTATGGCATCTAATTTTATTAATCTCCGATCATAGTCCATTTTTGAGAGGAAAGTAGCCTCATGAATACGCAATACATTACGAATATTTTCTTCATCATAAGTTTCTATACCAATAAGATTTACATTATTTATCTTATTGGGTATATCTTTTTGAGATAAGCCTACATTTAAAAATATAATGATTAATAATATTTTTCTATATTTGATCATATATCCTAATATGCGTAACGAAGTCGATACTTTATGTGCATGTATCCACTTCTATCAATATTGCCAACTATTGATAAATTCCTATTCAATCGTAATTCAACTCCTAAAGAATGATAAGAATCTATCAAACCAAATGATCTTCTATAGGCATAATTAATAGATACATTGTCAGTTAAGGGCGCAGAAATTGAAAAATCTTTTCCTGCAGTTAACAATCCGGTAGTTCCATGAATATCAACATTTTCTAAGATACTTAAGCGGTTTAATCCTGATAATTCTAATATATTTTTATCTAATTGACTACCAAACCACGAAAAAACAATATCAGATGCTTGGTAACCTATTTCCGTTGAAGATAATTTTTGTTCTTCAAATCGCTTACGCCATGTGAGCAATTCTAAAATATCACTTTGTGAAAAACCACTTTCGGAAGTGAATGTTGATAAAGGATTATCCATCGGTCCAACTATAGTAATATCAATACGCTCACCATCAATAATCGTATTAGCAGTAATATCCAAATATGGATTAAACCCATGATTATCAAACGTTAAGTATCCATCCGTAATTTTGAAAATATCGCCATAATAATAAAATTTTCCCTCATTTATTATTAGCTCACCGGCAAAATTCATTTCACGATCTCCGAATTGGTTAATACTTACGTCACCAGTGAATACTGCATCCAATTGATCATTTGTCAGTGTAAATTTTTCTTTAATCGGAAAATCAATCTTATAGTGAATAATCGTGCTACCTACTTCAGACGGTAGTACACCTAACTCACTTGTAGTTAGCGATTGAAACATTTCGACATCGATTGGTGCAACCTCACCTGAAATCAATATGGTATCCCGACCTGTAATACTTACATTAAAATCGGTAACACCTTCCATTTCATATATCAATGACCGAAAATAAGCATCTTTCCCAACAGCATTTATGTCTAGATACGGATCAAAAAAGCTTGTCATATCCATTCCACCTGAGAGCGAAACATTATCGTTTTTTGTTGAGTTATGTTTTCTCGTTTGATACATCTTCCCTTGTAAATTATCTATGATAAGTTGATTATTTTCAATATTTATAAAACCATGCATTTCTTCAATTGGATCATCTAATAGCGGAGTAAATACTGTTGTTCTGCTAGCGTTTATCCTACCATTTCGAACTATACTATCCCAAATACCACTTAGCTCTAAAGCAAGTATATATCTCCCATTTGCTTCATCGACTTCATCAAAATAATTTGTAATAAAGTCTAAATTTGATGATTTCCCTTCAACAAAAATATACAAAGAATCATTACCGCGAAATTTTCCGAACATA
>JAUXHY010000045.1 GCA_030621275.1 bacterium
AGCAATTGATAAATTATGGAATAATGTAGTATCGAAAAAATTATATATTACCGGAGGAATTGGATCAATGCATGCTGGTGAGGCATTTGGTGAAAATTACCATTTACCAAACCTGAGTGCTTATAACGAAACTTGTGCTGCTGTTGCCAATATGTTATGGAATCAAAGAATGTTTTTATTAAACGGTGATGCAAAATATATTGATGTTTTAGAACGTACTCTTTATAATGGATTCCTTTCGGGAGTTTCAATTTCTGGTGATAAATTTTTCTATCCAAATCCACTTGAATCTGATGGCAGTCACCAAAGAAAACCATGGTTTAGTTGCTCATGCTGCCCGACAAATGTAGTTCGCTTTTTACCATCATTACCTGGATATGTATATGCACACACAAAAGATGATTTATTTATAAATCTATATATTGGGAATAAGGCAAATATAAATATGAATTTCGGGGAAATTATTATATCGCAAAGCACCAATTATCCATGGGATGGGAATGTAAAAATCAATATTGAACCTGAAACCAAATCAGAATTTACTATTTCATTGAGGATTCCGGGATGGGCTCAAAACAAGCCTGTACCATCTGATTTATACCATTATATGAATGAATCGGATCAGAAACCTATAATTAAAGTCAATAACAAAGAAGCAAAATACGATATCACCAATGGATATGCTAAAATAAACAGGCAATGGGAAAAAGGAGATATTATTGAAGTTGAATTCCCGATGCCTGCACGAAAAGTTTTAGCAAATAATAAAGTTGAAGAAGATAAAGGTAAATTTTCTATTGAAAGAGGCCCTTTAGTATATTGCGCTGAATGGGTTGATAACGGAGGAAAAGTACGAAATCTGTTATTAGATAAAAATGCTGATTTTACATATGAATATAAAGAAGACCTAATTAACGGTGTAAACATTTTAAAAGGAATGTCAAAATCGTTATCGATAGATAAATCAGGTAACTTCACGATAGAAAAAGAACAAAATTTTATTGCTATTCCATATTATGCATGGTCCCACAGGGGAAATGGGGAAATGGCAGTTTGGTTCCCATACGAAAAATCGGCAGCCAACCCAACTCCACCACCTACTATAGCATCCGAGGGCAAAGTATCTGCATCATATATCCACGATCAAATCCTTGCAGTCAACGATCAGCTTATTCCGAGAAATTCTAACGACCATGATATTCCACGGTTAACATTTTGGGATCACAAAGGAACAACAGAATGGGTACAATATGATTTTGAAAAAGAAACAACAATTAGCAATATCCATATATATTGGTTCGATGATAGGCCTGATGGTGGTTGCAGGGTTCCTGAAACATGGAAGGTAACATATCTTAAAAACGGGAAATGGAAAGAGATATCAAAACATGGTGAATACCCTGTTTTAAAAGATGAATTTACTTCTATCGAAATCTCCAATGTAAAAACAAAATCGTTGAGGTTAGAAGTTAAACTACAGGAAGGTTTCTCGGGTGGTATTCTTGAATGGAAACTCGATTAAAAGCTAATACTATGACAAAAAATATTTTAAAGTACGCATTATTCTTTTTGTTAATAATAGTTTTTTCTTGTGGAAGAGAAAACAAAACCAACAATATGAAAAAACAATTAAAAACCTTTATACTATCGAATAAAACAAATTGCTCCGTTAAAATCACAAATTTCGGGGCAAAAATTATGTCAATAAATGTGCCCGATAAAGATGAGAATATTGATGACATTGTATTAAGCTATGGTACTCCTGAAGAATACATCGGCGGAAATCCATACTTTGGAGCAATAATAGGACGATACGGGAATCGAATTAATAAAGGGAAATTTGTTTTAAACGACACTGAATATTCTTTGGCTACTAATAATGGCAACAATCATCTCCATGGTGGCCCAAATGGTTTTCACAATGTAATTTGGAATGTAGTAGAATATAAAAATGATGATGATCAACATTTTGTAAAATTCAAATACTTTAGTAAAGACGGCGAAGAAGGATACCCGGGGAATTTAACGGTTTACGTAAAATACTCATTTACCAATGAAAATGAATTAATAATTGATTATAGCGCTTCATGCGATAAAAACACGATTATCAATCTTACTCATCATTCATTTTTCAATCTTAAAGACGCGGGGAAATCTGATATTCTTGAACATGAGCTTAAAATCTTTGCCGATAGCTTTACACCTGTAAACAATGAACTAATTCCTACAGGGCAAATAATAGAAGTAAAAGAAACTCCAATGGACTTTACGGACTTTTCAACAATAGGAAAACGAATTAACGATGAATATTTACAACTTCAATATGGAAATGGCTATGATCATAACTGGGTTTTAAATAAAACATCAGATTCACTAAGTCTCGCTGCAATTGTTTGCGAACCTGTTTCGGGAAGAAAAATGGAAATTTTTACTACAGAACCGGGATTACAATTTTACTCCGGCAACTTTCTTGATGGATCCGATATTGGAAGAAACAACACAAAATATAATTACAGAACCGCATTTTGTCTGGAAGCACAGCATTTTCCCGATTCTCCAAATCACAAAAATTTTCCATCAACAGTACTTCAAGCAGGGAAAACGTATAAACAAAAAACAATATATAAATTTTCAACCTATCCGGCAACAGGTAAGATAATTAAATAAGCAATCATGGATTTTGACTTTATAGATTTTATGGTATTTACTACTAATAATCCGGTAACAGAGATGTTTTCAAATTAAGATTAGAAATTTTGGAATAAATTAAAAACAGGTAAAATATGCAGTTAGCAAAAATTGATATAATTGTTTTTTTAACTTACATCATTGGAATTGTGGCGTTAGGTTTGTGGGTTTCGCGGAAGAAAGAGGGACATGAAAAAAATGCAGAAGATTATTTTCTTGCAGGTAAAACACTACCATGGTGGGCGATTGGCGCATCGCTGATTGCGGCAAATATTTCGGCTGAACAATTTATCGGAATGTCCGGTTCCGGCTTGGCAGTCGGCTTAGCAATTGCTTCTTACGAGTGGATGGCTGCACTGACACTTATCATCGTTGCAAAATATTTTCTACCTATTTTCATTGAGAAAAAATTATATACAATACCGGAGTTTATCGAACAGCGGTTCGACAAAAATCTTAAAACAATTCTAGCTGTTTTTTGGATTGCATTATTTATTTTTGTAAATCTTACTTCTGTTCTTTTCCTTGGGGCTAAGGCGGTTGATACAATTGTTGGGACAGGTGATGGAAGTTTAATCGTTTATGCTATTATCGGTCTGGGGTTAATTGCCGCAGCTTATTCACTTTATGGCGGACTTTCAGCAGTTGCGTGGACAGATGTTGTACAAGTGATAGTTCTTATATTCGGTGGCTTGATCACAACAGTACTGGCACTCAACGCCGTAACTCCTGAGGGCGGATTAATAAACGGGTTTAGTCACATTTATAATACTGCCGGTGATAAATTTCATATGATACTTGAACGCGGTCACCCGGAGTTTTTTAATCTGCCTGGCATTGCAGTTTTAATTGGCGGTATGTGGGTGGCAAATCTTTATTACTGGGGATTCAATCAATACATAATACAAAGGGCGCTTGCGGGAAAATCGCTTGGCGAAGCGCAAAAAGGACTGGTTTTTGCCGCATTTTTGAAACTGATAATTCCTCTTATAGTTGTAATTCCGGGCATTGTTGCTTTCGTGATGCTTACTCAACCCGAAGGAACTGCGGTCATTCCGGGCGTAACCGAAGCATTCACAAAAGTTGATGGTTCAATTAATTACGATAAAGCATATCCATGGCTGATAAGTGTTTTAATTCCCAACGGATTAAAGGGAATTGTAATTGCCGCGCTTGTTGCCGCGATTGTTTCTTCGCTTGCATCAATGCTCAATTCAACATCAACAATTTTCACAATGGATATTTATAAACCGTATATCAATAAGAATGCAACCGATAAACAAATGGTAAATACCGGTCGCTTAGCGGCTGCATCCGCATTAGTAATTGCCTGTGTAATGGCTCCTCTCCTCGGGAATATTCCGCAGATGTTTCAGTATATTCAAGAATATACAGGAGTGGTAAGTCCCGGGATTTTGGGAGTTTTTCTAATGGGACTATTCTGGAAAAAAGCAACATCAAAAGGAGCAATAATTGGAGTAGTGGCATCAATCCCGGTTGCATTGCTCTTAAAGGCAGATGCAGTTAATCTCCCCTGGATGGACCAAATGCTTTATACTTTGTTGATTACGATGGTAATAATTGCCGGCGTTAGTTTAAGTACATCAAAAACAGTTGATGATAAAAAGGGTATTCCAGTTACAGCGGAAACATTCAAAACAAGTTCGGCATTTAATATCGGCGCTTATGCGATAATATTAGTTCTTGTAGTTTTATATACAATGTTTTGGTAAAATTTATGAATGAATATTTTTAAAACAATTCCGCACCGAGATTATAATCTTTGACTGATAAATTTATGGATAAGTTGAAGATGTCTGCATATAAATAAAAAACTTATAAATTAAAATATTAGCAATAATAAAAGGAGCTATCATGTGTAACCGTATTCTTTATTTATTAGGCTTTATATTTATGGCGGTTTTACTTTCCTGTAATAATAAGCTAGGTAATCAACACGATTTGTTATCACCGGACGGGAAAATTCAGCTTAAATTCGAATTACTACAGCAAAAAGCTCATTATTCAATTTCTTTTGAGCAACAAGAATTGATAAAACCTTCCTTACTTGGATTCCACTTTATAGATCGGGCGCCGCTATTTGATAGTTTGCAAGTGGATTCTGTCTCTCAAAGCACTACAGATGAAGTCTGGCGGCCGGTATGGGGAACGGATGCTTCAATTAGTAATGCCTATAATCAGCTTATTGTTTATTTAAGCGAAACGGATTCTTTGCACCGTAAATTTGAACTCGTATTTCGCACTTTTAACGATGGTATCGCTTTTCGTTACCGTTTGCCTGCTCAGGATAATCTGGATCAATTTCGCATAACCTCCGAATTAACTGAATTTAATTTTGCTCAAGATTTTACAGCTTGGTGGATTAAGGGTGAATTTGGGACTTACGAGCGTCTCTACAAACAAACTCCACTTTCGCAAATCTGTTCGGCAAATACGCCGATTACCATGAAAAGCGAAAATGGTATTCATATAAGTATTCATGAAGCCGCTTTAACCGATTACGCAGGAATGACTTTAAAAAAGAAAACAGTTCAAAAACATTCCTTTCATTGCGAATTAGCACCCTGGCCGGATGGAGTGAAAGTAATCGGCCAAACGCCTTTTGTAACACCCTGGCGAACCTTTCAAATTGCCGATGAACCGGGCAAGCTAATTGAATCACATTTGATTGAAAATTTAAACGAGCCTTGCAAAATCGAAGATACTTCATGGATAAAATCTATGAAATACGTAGGTATTTGGTGGGGTATGCATATCGGCACAAATACTTGGTATATCGGTGAAAAACACGGTGCTACCACTGCGCAAGCTTTAAAATACATGAATTTTGCCGCGGCAAACGGAATTAAAGGGATTTTAATTGAAGGTTGGAATTTAGGATGGGACACTTGGGGCACAGAAGAAAATATACAAAATTTTACCACACCGTATCCCGATTTCGATTTACCTCGCCTGGCAGCTTATGCGCAAAAGAAGGAACTTTACCTGATTGGTCATCACGAAAGTGGTGGCAACGTTCCCGAATATGAAAAGCAATTAGACAACGCTCTTGATTTATACCAGTCGTTGGGCATACACGCGGTAAAAACAGGCTATGCCGGCAGGATGTCTCCCGAGGGACAATATCGTCATGGGCAATTTATGGTGCGTCACTACCGTGAAGTTGTGAAGAAAATGGCTGAACATCAAATTATGGTTGACGCCCACGAACCGATCAAGCCTACGGGAATACGTCGCACATGGCCGAATATGATGACCCGCGAGGGCGTACGCGGTATGGAATACAATGCCTGGAGTGATGGCAATCCACCCGAACATACTACAATTTTGCCATTTACACGGATGTTAGCCGGTCCGCTGGATTACACTCCAGGTATTTTTAACATAAAATTTGATCCTTCCGGCGAGCATAGGGTTTATACTACCCTGGCCAAACAGTTGGCATTGTATGTTGTTCTTTACAGCCCCTTGCAAATGGCCGCTGATCTGATTGAAAACTACGAAGGACAGCCCGCTTTTAAGTTTATTAGAGATGTTCCGGTTAATTGGGATGAGACTAAAGTGCTTAACGCGCAAATTGGTGATTTTGTAACCATAGCCCGGCGTCAGGGTGACAGCTGGTATATGGGAAGTATCACAGACGAACAACCGCGTGAAATGCAAATAGCACTCGATTTCTTGGGAAAAGACCGCACATACGAGGTACAGATGTATCGCGATGCAGCGGAAACAGGTTATGAAACGAATCCTACCGCTATTAAAATTGAGCAGTTTAAAGTTGACTCAGAAGATACATTAAAAGTACGGCTGATAAAAAGCGGCGGTTTCGCAGCAATATTTAATCCTCAAAGCGGGGAAACAAAGTAAATAATATGTGTGTTTCCTGTATAATATTTGCAAAATTGTTAGATGATTCACTATGATAAATAAGGAAAAAGTTAAATCCTATTCAAAGAATAATCTACTTATCCGGAGTTTTAATCGTCGTGATTTTCTTAAAACATTATCTCTTGCGAGTTTGAGTCCCTTAATATTATTGAAATTAGATAAAACAGTGGTAGCTCAGGATACTGAAGCTCTGATAAAAGACAAACTCGAGAGATTACTGAAGACAGTACCTGAACCTATAATTCCGTCACGCCCCGATTTAATCGCTATGTATCGAAAATGCTGGCAAATCGGGATGAACAAAACCGAACGGGGCACGCCCGAAAACGGATTTGTTGAGCAATATGTAGACGCCGCTTTTGACAAGCGCATTTTTCAATGGGACACCTGCTTTTCCGTTGCCTGGGCTAAATATTCCCAGGGAGCCTTGCCGAATATTGTTAGTTTGGATAATTTTTACCGCAAGCAGCACCCCGATGGCGCTATTGCCGGTGTGATTCGCAAATCTGACGGAACCGACGATCAAGGTACTGAAACAAGCTGGTTTACACGCAACAATCTTTTTTCCTGGATGGAATATGAATATTATTGTCATACAGGCGATAGTTCGCGTATTTCTAAAATACTGTCTATTCTAAAGAAATATTCCAACTGGGTACGCAAAAATCGTCGCCATCCAAACGGTCATTATTGGTGGTCAGGCTGGGGAAGCGGAATGGATAACTCGCCGCGCAGCATTGCCAATAAACCTTATCCGCCTTATAGTTGGATTGATTACGACGCCATTGAAGCCATGTCTGCTTATTATTTAGTGAAATTAGCCCGTGTGGTTGGCGATAAAAAAATTGAACAGGAATTTCAGGCTTTTTATGAAGAACTTGAACAATTGATAAACTCAACCATGTGGAGTGAAGAAGAAGGCATTTATTGGGATTTGGATAAAGACGATTCGTTCTTAAAAGTTAAAACAATCGCTTCATTTTGGCCGCTTTGGGCGCGCATAACGAATGGTAGTCAAGTTGAAAAATTGGTGTTGCATCTAAATGACACGAAATCTTTCAATCGAACGCACCGCGTGCCGACTCTGGCCGCCGATCATCCCAAATACGCAAAGACCGGCCACTACTGGTTAGGTAGTGTTTGGGCACCTACTAATCACATGATCGTCAAAGGATTAGCGGCAAATGGCCGTCATCAATTAGCGCGAGAGATTGTCTGCAATCATTTAAATAATATGTCAGAAATATTTAAAGAAACTAACACTGTTTGGGAGAATTATGCTCCAGAAACAGTCGAACCAGGTAATTTGGCAAAAGCTGATTTTG
>JAUXHY010000083.1 GCA_030621275.1 bacterium
ATGCAAAAATTGCTGAACTCTGTATAATATCCGGCAAACATGTCTTTATTGAAAAACCGATAACAAAAACAGTTGCAGAAGCTGACCATTTACTCTCCCTTACAAAAAAAAATGGAACCGTAATTCAGGTTGGACATATTGAACGTCTTAATCCTGCTTTATTAGCGTTAAGGAATTTTGAGTTAAAACCAAAATTTATTGAAGTTCAACGACTTGCCCCATATACGGTTCGCGGTACAGAAGTTCCAGTTGTATTAGACCTTATGATTCATGATATTGATATAATTCTATCATTAGTAAACAGTCCTGTTAAAAATATACGTGCGAGTGGTGTGTCAATTATGACGGACTCGGTTGACATTGCCAATGCTCGAGTCCGCTTTGAGAATGGTACCGTAGCTAACCTTACCTCAAGCAGGATCGCACAGAATAAAGTGAGAAAACTTAAGTTTTTCCAACGTGATATGTATGTTACAATTGATTTTCTCCAGGGTCTTACTGAAGTATATCGCGCTATAAATTCCGATACTCAAGTTTCTAAGGCATTGGTTACGGCTCCTTTAAACGGTGATGGCGGACAACGTGCTATTGTTTATGAAAAGCCTTCTATTGAAAAAGTAGACGCCCTTCGACTTGAGCTAACCAACTTCATCGAATCAATTCAAGGAAAATCTAAACCCATCGTTGATGGTAAGGCCGGCAGAGATGCTTTGGAAGTAGCTACCAACATTCAAAAAATTATTATCGAAGACATTCACTAAAAAAGTGACATGTTTTCATCTCTAGAATAGATATATTCGACATGTCAGCCAACCGTGCCAACCAGTCCATATTTATCATAGCCGGTGAAGAATCCGGTGACATTCATGGCGCAAAGCTAGTTCATGAAATTAAAAAGTTAAATCCCTCCGCAAAATTTATCGGTCATGGCGGCGATAAAATGAAGGTTGTAGGCGTTGAAATTATTGAACACATTTCTAACCTTTCCCTTGTTGGATTTACGGAAGTTGTTAAACACCTGCCATATATTCATAGGGTAATGAAAAATACACTTCGGCAAATAAAAAACACACAGCCGTCTCGCATAATATTAATTGATTATCCTGGCTTTAATCTTAATTTGGCAAAAAAAATTCAAAAGTTAAAAATTCCAATTACTTATTTTATTTTACCCCAAGTATGGGCGTGGAAAGAAAGTCGTGCTTTCAAAATAAAAAAATTTACCAATCAGGCTCTAAGCATCATTCCATTTGAAAAAGAGTGGTACAATGAACGCGGAATAGAAATAGATTTTGTTGGACATCCCTTTGTTGATATGGAAAAACTACAGGTTAATAAAGAGAACTTTTTCTCGAAACATTCACTTGAAACAAGCAAACCATTATTAACACTGTTGCCTGGCAGTCGTCAACAAGAGATATATCGACATTGGCCAATATTTCAAGACGTTATCAACAAATTACATGGCATTTTTCCAAGCTTACAATTTATCATGGGCAAGGCACCGGATGTAATCATCCCCGACGTTCAAAAATTTGTACATATAGAAAAAGATGATGTTCGTTTGGCAATGGCTTATGGCGACGCAGGGTTTATAGCTTCCGGTACTGCAACATTAGAGGCTGCTGTACTTGGACTACCGATGGTTGTTTGTTATAAAACATCTGATATTACTTATTGGATTGGAAAGCAATTAGCCAAAGTGGAATATTTATCATTAATCAACTTAATTGCAAAACGTAAAATTGTACCTGAATTCATCCAGCACAAAATGACACCAGAGACTCTTGTTAAGGCAATAATTCCATTGCTCTCCAACACTCTTGAACGCAAGAAAATGATTGACGGATATAAACAGATAACAAAAGAATTAGGAACTCCGGGTGTTTATTTACGTGCTGCAAAATTAATTGTAGAAAAATCTTTTTAAACTAAAATCGATGACCGGCTTTCTCAATAACATCAAAACAACTATTTTAGCTTTATTAATTAGACTTCTGTATGGATCTTGTCGTTGGAAAGTCGCGGGGTTTCAGCACGTTGAGGATTTATTAAATAAAAACGGTTCCTTTATCATCGCATATTGGCACGGAAATATGTTCATTCCATACCTCAGATTAGCCAAATATCATTTTCATATTTTGGCAGGATTTCATCGTGACGCGGATTTGGGTGTTAGTATTGGTGAAAAATTGGGTTGGAACTTTTTACGTGGATCAAGCTCTCAAAAAGGCAGTGAAGTGTTTCAGCAAATAGTTGAACTTTTGTCAAAACCCAATAATGTTTTTGCAATTACACCCGACGGCCCAAAAGGTCCTGCTAAGATTCCAAAACCAGGAGCAGTTAGAGCGGCACAAAAAAGCGGAGTTCCGATTATACCTGCGGCGGGTCGTTCGCGTCATAGTTGGGGTTTTACAAACTGGGACACTTTTCATGTCACTAAGCCATTTACTCGCATAGAACTAAAATTCGGTGAACCGTTATATTTTTCAATAAATGATGATTTTGATATTTGCAATAATAAATTAAAAACCCTCCTTGACAGTTTAGATAACGAAGTTTCTGAAAGTTTAAAAATAACTTAATGAACATAATTTTAAATATTATTCTATTTCCACTTTTTTTGATTTATCTATTGATTGTGGCTATAAGAAATTATCTATATGATATAAAACTATTCAAAGCTACAAAGTTATCTTGCAAGATTATTAGCGTTGGAAATATAACTATCGGCGGTACCGGTAAAACACCTACCGTAATCGCGATTGCTAAATTTCTTCAGCAACAAAATAGAACTGTGGCTGTTTTAAGCCGTGGCTATGGTAGAAAATCAACTGGAACGCTGTTAGTTACGGACGGTAAAACCAATCTATCAAACTGGAGGAATGTAGGTGACGAATCTGCGCTCATGGCAAAACATCTTTCAAATATTCCCATAGTTGTTGATGAAAATCGTATACGTGGTGGAAAATATTTAATAACTAAATTTAATCCTGAAATCATTATTTTAGACGATGGATTTCAACATCGTAAAATTCATAGAGATGTTGATATAGTTCTCGTAAATAGCAATGTATCAAAATTTAATAACCGAATATTTGGATTTGGAAATTTTCGTGAACCGTGGGAATCACTCAAGCGCACACATATAATTTTTCTTACAAAAAGTGGTTTTGTTTCTCCATCTAGCAAACTACTAGCAAAACTTAATACAATCAATTTGCCTTTATTCAAAACTGACATAAACACATCACCATATTTTTTAGATCATAAAAATAATAAAATAAAAATTGATTATTTTATTGGAAAAACGGCACTGTTGTTTTCCGGAATTGGAGATCCCGAATCGTTTCAGAAAACTGTTCAAAGTTTCAATATCAGTATTCTTGATTCAATTAATTTTAGAGATCACAAAAATTATTCAACATCAAACATCCAAAAAATAAACAACAAATTTATTAAATCGGGTGCTGATATGATCTTAACAACTGAAAAGGATTTTTTAAAAATAGGTGAAACCGATCTGCCAATTTACACAATCCCTATTACTATGAATATTGAAAAAAATGGTTACGAACAAATACTAAAGCATTTAAAATAATATGATATAAAACGTAGCTATATTCCACGTCATCATTTTAACATTAAATATTAAAATATTATGAAATTAAAACAATTTTCATTCCGTAAGCCAATAATATCGACAAGTATTATAATTGTCTCACTAATATTAGTTGTTTTCTTGTACAATATTTATTCGCAAAAACGCGATGAATTCAGCACAGTAAAAAATAAACTTAATGTCCTTGTCAATGTCCTGAATTATATCAATGAAGATTATTTTGAACCAGTAGAACTTAACAAGCTAATGGATGGCGCCATCAACGGAGTGTTAGATGAGCTTGATCCCCATTCTGTTTATATTCCAGCTGAGGAACTAAAAGAAATTGACGAACAGTTCAAAGGTGAATTTCAAGGAATTGGAATCGAATTTGATATTCTTAACGGAAATTTAACAGTAATTGCACCTGTTGCAGACAGTCCTTCAGAACATGTAGGCTTACTTTCCGGTGACCAAATCATCAAAATAGATGGAAAAGATGCATTTGGAATAACTAAAGAAGGTGTCTTTAAGGCTTTACGCGGTAAAAAAGGTTCTAAGGTCACAGTCACAATTAGGCGCATTGGAACCACCGAACCATTTGATGTAACAATTATCAGAGATAATATTCCTTTATATAGCGTTAGAACCGCCATAATGATTGATGGCCAAACCGGATATATTTGGCTCACTCGCTTTTCAGCAACTTCGCTATATGAAGTAAAGTCTGCGATGTCCGAATTATCACAGAAAGGAATGCAACGTTTAGTATTGGATTTACGAAATAATAGTGGTGGCTTGTTAACACAAGCAGCTGAGATATCTAATTTATTCATCGCTAAAAGCGACACCATAGTATATACTCGCGGAAAACGAAAAGAATTAGAACAAGTCTTTATGGCTGATCCACGAAAAGGTGATAACGGATTTCCATTGGTTGTTTTAGTTAATCGTGGTTCAGCCAGTGCTAGTGAAATTGTTGCAGGAGCAGTACAGGATTTAGATCGCGGAATAATTGTAGGTGAAACAACTTTTGGCAAAGGGCTCGTCCAAATACAAATTTCACTAAGCGATGGATCGGCGATAAGAATTACGATTGCGCAATATTATACCCCAAGCGGCAGACTTATACAGCGAGAATATGAAAACGGGCATGACTACGAATATTACAGTGATATGTTTATAGAAAATCGCGAAACTGTTGTTGATTCGCTAAAGAAACTCAGACCCAAGCATTTTACTAGAAATGGACGTGTTGTTTATGGTGGGGGTGGCATCACTCCCGATGTATTGTCTGCATGGAAATCCGAGATTACTACAGAAACGCAATTATTGATTACTGATCCAAACCGACCTCTTTTCAATTGGGCTTCAAAATACGCACAATCTATAAAAACTGATTTTACTTCATTTGAAAACTTTAATACATCGTGGGCTTTATCTGACGAATTATATGAAGAATTTTTGTCTTTTCCTCTTTCTGAAAAAATTGAATTTAATCGTTCAATTATTGGAAATGATACTAAATACATAAAAACACGTATTAAGGCACAAATTGCTGCAACACTATGGGGACGTGATGAATACTACCAAATAATGCTCCCAACAGACAATCAGGTTGTAACAGCTATCAATAGTTTTAAAGATATTGTGGAATAAAAAAAATATTGATTAGATTCATTCATAAAAATTTATTAATTTTAACAACTTTTCAGACAATTTCTATTAATACTGGAGGAATAAATGGTTGAATATTTTGTAGACGGCGGGCCATTCATGTGGCCAATTTTAGCTTTGCTTATCTTTGGGCTTACAATTGCACTTGAAAGATTCTATTCTTTAATGATGTCATCAATTAACTCAAAAAAGTTCTTTGCAGAAGTCAAAGACACACTAAGTTCTGGTGGTGTTGATAGTGCTATCGAGCTTTGTAACAAAACGCGTGGTCCGGTAGCTGAGGTGTTTCATGCTGGCTTATCACGCAGTCATCGCGGTTTAGCTGAAGTGGAAAAGGCAATTCAAAATGCAGGAACAGTTGAAATGTCATTCTTGGAAAAGAATATGATTTGGTTAAATCTTGTTGTATCAGTTGCTCCTATGCTTGGATTTACCGGTACGGTTGCCGGTATGGTCAAGGCTTTCGACTCTATCGAAGCTGCCAACAATATTTCACCGGCAGTTGTTGCGGGTGGTATCTCTCAAGCGTTGTTAACACCAGCATTTGGATTAATTGTAGCTATTATAATACAATTATTACAAAATTTCTTTGTTTCAAGAATTGATCGTTTAGTGTTAGATATGGAAGAATACTCCATGGAACTAGTTGACCATCTCTATGAAATGGAGAGCGGTAAAAAAGCTAAGTAATACATTATGGCAAAAAATAAACGCAGGTTTAAAGGTGGGGATATCCCAACCTCATCAATGGCAGATATTGCCTTCCTGTTGTTAATCTTTTTCCTGGTCACAACAACAATTGATATGGATAAGGGCTTGGGAATAGTTTTGCCAGCAGAGGGTGAGCAGGTTGAAGTAAGCTCTAAGAATATCTTAAACTGTTTGATTAATTCAACAGGACAAGTATTGCTAGGCGATGAGCCGACTAA
>JAUXHY010000208.1 GCA_030621275.1 bacterium
CATTTTGAGATTCTATCCCACACCAATCATTAAATTCTTCTGGATTATCTCCTGTTAATAATATATTTGCACCATGTGCAAAATTATCAGCCTGGATTGTTGAGTAATAAAGAGGAATATTAAACAAACCATTTGTTAAAGGCTCAAAATTAGGGGGAAGATTATAATTTGCACCATGAAAATTAGTGTGCAATAATCCTGCAAAATCTTTTGATACAAATTCTCCAGCAATCCATTCTTTTTCATCTGTTTTATCAACAGCAAGCATTTTTGTTAACCAAATTTCCCTTTCTTCTTTATTTTGTAAAAAATTCCAATATCCTGGAAGATATCCAATATCTCCATCTTTATACGCTTGAAGCATGTTTGCATCTATAAGATTTATAATTTGATCTCCATTCACATCAAGCCTATAATCATTTGTTCCTGCTGCAGCTGCATCAATGTCTCCTTGACCAATCCCAAAACCATCATAATCCCCTCCCCCATAACAATTTAATTGATCATATATTATATTTGGTTGATGAAAAGGATTAATTACATCATCTAATGTTTTACCTTTAAGCATTCTGGGCGCAAATGCTACAGCTCCTGCCAAAGGCCCCATTGCTTTCAAAAATTCTCTCCTAGACATTGCTCTTGCCATATTGTAACCACTCCTCAAGAGTATTTAAAGGTTTCTTTTGTAACCACGTATAAGTGGTTAAAAATAAGGTTTTTTGTTTGATTATTGGAAGATAAAACAATTTTCAATTATTCAAATTAAACTAGTAATTTATTATTGATTATAATGAACAAATTAAAATCATCACGAATCATCAATCAATTAAAATCTTTAGGTCCCGGACTTTTATGGGCTGGTGCAGCAATTGGTGTCTCGCATTTAGTTCAATCTACACGAGCTGGTGCGAATTACGGTTTTGCATTGGTATGGGCACTCCTATTAGCAAATTTGTTTAAATATCCGGCATTTGAATTTGGTCCCCGCTACGCTCGTCCGTCTGTTCGATGGACAGCCAATGACAACCGTTTAGGCAGGGAAATATTTACTAGTCTAAATCCCCAATATCTTAGCATCAACAAGGAATGTTACATCAATACCAATTTGATAATCTTGAGTAATTCCTTGATTTAAAACGGTATTCAAACGCAAGGTAACAACTTCTTCAACTAAGTAATCGGTTAAATCTGCTGATGATGTACTTAAAGATAGTGCATCTCCAATTGTCGCAGGTACATTGTCTAACCAAGCAACTTTTATTTCGTCTAATCCTTCAGCGTTCATATAAAGTGCAACTGAATTTGAGAATTTAAAATCTTTTCCGGTAGGTGATGTAATATTCAAATTAAGATCAGTTAACTCTACCGATTCGATTTTATCCATGCTTGAACCTTCATTCTCAACTTTTGCCTTAAGATCAGCTTCAATTGCACTTGGATAGACATCCTCAGATTTATTAATATCTAAATCTTGTGGAAGGGTTACAGTTGAGGAATAATCAACTTCGAATTGAGTCCACCCATCAATTAGTTTGCAATTTGTGAATAGTAATGTAAAAAGAATTAGTAAAATTATAAGTTTAAGATATTTCATCATAACTGCTCCATATTAGTTTTCGAAGATTAAACCGCTTATGTGGAATTATCAATATATTTTTAGAGAAAAACTATATTCCTAATATTTTTGCGTCCACTTCAACTGTTGATTTTAAATCTAATAAAAGGTCTTTCGTTAGAGGGCTAGAAGATGTGGTTTTAAGTCTCACTCGAATTACATCGCTAGTTAGATATTTTTTCAAATCACTACTAGTAGTAGCCATTTCTAAATAATTACCAATATCATTTGGTATATTATCTTTCCAAGCGATTAATTTTTCTTCTAAGACGTCAGTTTCAACAAAAATTTCAATTTTATTTAAAAAAGTAAAATCAGCTCCAGTGGGCTCAAGTATCGTTACATTAAATTTCTTTAGTGTTGCTCTTTCAACTAAATCTTTTCGAGTATCATTTATCTCAAATGTGGATTCAGTGTCATTCTCTAGATCGTTAGATTCAATTTCTTCAGGAATAACTAGTCCGCCCAATGCGGGCAATGTAAAAGTATAATTATAGTCAATGTCAAAATGAGTCAGTTCATCAATTATTTTACATCCATAAAATGTAAATATTAATATGAATAAAATTGATGAACTGATTTTCATTTGATAGATTTAAATTACGATTTTGTTACTCCTAACACATCTTCCATCGCTTTTTCTAAAGCGTCTTTTGGTAAAGCTCCTGCTGCCATTTGAGGTTGACCAGCTTGTGGTACAAACAACATGGAAGGAATACTTCGGATACCGAAAGCACCAGCCAATTCTTGCTCCTGCTCGGTATTTACTTTGTAAATGTTTACTTTCCCTTTATACTCATCAGAAAGTTCTTCCAATATTGGTGCTACCATTTTACACGGTTGACACCAATCGGCATAGAAATCTATTATACAAGGTATTTCGCCCTCAAATTTCCAATCTTTGTTCTTTTCAAAATTAAATACTTTTGTTAAAAATTGTTCTTTTGTTAAATGTTCTGTCACAATTTACTCCTAATATTTTCTGTTTTGGTGGTTTGATGTAAATTGAAACAATTAGTTACCCTCAAAATTTCAATAAATAAATATGATTGTCGTCTCTTTCTGCCTTAAATAATTTAAAACCTAATCTTTTATATAAATGCAAAGCGCTATTACGAGGATCTACACTTAAAGACATACGTAAAAACCCATTAATTTTAACTGTTATTATTAATTTCTTAAGTAGTTTAGTACCGATCCCTTTGTTACGATATTCCGTTTTAACAGCGATTGCCATATCAGGAGTATTTTCATCTATAAAACCATAACTTGGATCACTTTTTTTAAATAACCTTACCCAAGCAACGCCAATTATTTCTTTAGTTTCATTATTTAACACCACTAAGGCAGTATCTCCATCTCGACCCCATTTTTCATAAGCTTTGGAAACCATTGGCGCATTAAGTAATTCCCTAGGAAACGGATCTTCTCCGGGTGGGATAAAAATTGCTAAATAGAGAAATTCCTTTAGTAGCGGTATTTCCGAATCAGAAATTGGCCTAATTGAATATTTAATAGATTGAATTGTATTATTCCTATTTTCTTAATACACTATAGGATGCCCTTGCTATTGTAATTAAATCATCTTCTTCTTGGTAAACTTTAATACCAGCATTAATAATACGTTTACCGACTTTCATTACATCAGCAATTGCGAAAATATCTTTATTAGTAGCACCTTTTAAGAAATCAATTCGAATATCAATTGTATTT
>JAUXHY010000212.1 GCA_030621275.1 bacterium
TAATATTACAACTGTGAAGCTGAATTTTAATTTTGTGCCATTACCTTCGTGCAGGATAATAAATATACTGCCAAATATAAAGTAAAGGCTTATTAATACAGGAACTAATATCGGACTATACCATGATACCGGAATTAAGAATAGTGTATCCCAATCCATTATCGATGCTGGCCAATCAAGGAATATTTTTAAGCCAATATAATAGAGAATATCCCAAATTCCGAATGCGAGGAAAAACATTGCTAAACGTGTTCTCCAATTATAAGCAGATACAATTGATACAGTTGTTAGCATTATTATTGTTATTGATTCACGAATTATCTCAAGTGTAAAGTTAAAGTTTGAAATAGGTGCATTTGCAATATTTCCATCGGGTGGGAATATGATTTGTCTAATATAAACAACGCAAATTGCTTCTAAAATACCCATGGCAATGGCAAAGATAATTACGCTCGATATTCGTAATCCGATTAATTTACCATCATTTACACAGTTTTTTGAATTATCCATAACTAAAATATTAAATAAATATGCCCCAAACAATTGGGGCATATTCTGCTATATTTTATAAACTATCATTAGCTAAATGTAAATCCTTCAGGTAATTTTGATTTATCTGTTCCTTCAGGCACCCAAGCTAAATCCAAAATCGTAAATGTTGGATTCTTTGTTTGAAAAATCGGTAAAACTCGCATGCCGATTTTCGGTTCGCCGACAGACAAATAGCTCATTAAAATTGTCGAAACTCCTTCGAATTCGATATTAATGAATCGGATTGGCTTTTCCAATGTATTGAATGCGCCTGTACGTTCAGTTACCATGAAAGTATGAACAGTCGCAGTCCTCTTGGCAATCTCTGTTATATCCACGATTGTATTGCGTTTTAGGCAGTCCGGGCAGTGAATTTTAAAAGGTACATGAACCATTCCGGTATGTTCACAATCAGGATTGTCACAACGTGTTCCAAGTATTTTACCGTCCTTCAATGATTCAAAGAAAGGCGATTCACCTCCATAAGTATGAACATATGTCATATCACGTGGGTTTGTTACGCCCATTAGTTCACCCTTTTTACCTGTGATTGGGGAGTTTGGATAAATGTAGTGAAATTTTCCTTCAAATAAATAACGTCCATCAGCAACTTTTACCGTTCCACGATCTTTTAAGTCAGCCATTTTAAAACCTCCTATCTAATTGATGATCAGGATGAACAAGGATTGTAGCAGTAACATGTGATCCAACTCCGGCATGACTAATGGCTAAACCCCGTTTAGCTCCCTTTACTTGTAAATCAGTCCAATCCGATGGTTTTTTACGACCAAAAGCATCCCATTTTTTCTGATCTTTGTGCATTTCTGCCCATCTTCCCCAAATATGTTGTGCTACTTCAACAGTTTGCATGATTCCGGTTGCTCCAACAGCATGCATACAACCAATCAATCCACCGGATAGATTAGCTGGTAAATTGCCGGGTTTTCCTGTATGTGGATTGATGTGATAACAATCACCGGATTCTACATAAGTACGACCTTCTCCATAGGGTCTGATTCCAATATCTTCATATGTTTGTATATCGCTGATTGTGAAAGCATCATGTAATTCAACTAAATCTAAGTCTCTATTAGGGTCAACAATTCCCGCCATATGATATGCGTAGTACGCTGCCATGCGAGCTGCTAAGAATCCTGTAAAACCGGGATATCTATCGCCACCTGGGAATCTTTCGCCAAGATCTTTGTATTGATCAGGTGATTCATTTGGTAATAAAGGAATATCCATATCACGACGATCAGCAACACGTAAAGTGTGAGATGCTGCAGAACTATAGACTAGGAGAGGGTTATCTGTTAATTCGTAAGCAGTTTTTTCATCTGCTAAGATAACTCCTGCTGCGCCGACGCTCATCAAACAGCAATCTAGGGCTCTTAAGGGATGTGAAACTACTGGGGAATTAATTACATCCTCAACAGTAATATCCATAGGGCCGTGAGCGTGTGGATTCATTCGTGCGTAGCCTCGATTTTTTACGGCAATCCTTGCCATTGTTTCGCGGAAAGAATCTTCGGATTTTCCGAAAACCTGCCAATATTTTTGAGCCATAACTGCATAATAACCGGTATATATATGACCTAAAGGTGTTTCCCAGTCCTTATCTGCAGCACTAGATATGAGATGATTTCCCTCATCGGTTGGAACCTCATCCATTCTTTCCCAACCCATAGCGAGAGTGCAATCGGAATAACCGGAAGCAACTGCTTTAAAAGCCTCCCAAATCGTTGAGCCGCCAGTTGCTCCACCTGTTTTTACACCAATATTACCTAAGGGATCAAGCCCTAAACGGTCGTGAATTACAGCTTCACCAAGCAATTGATCACCAAAATGATCTGCAAAGTGTCCGTAATAACATGAGTGGATATATTTTTTTAATTCTGCGGGTGTTTTACCGATAAATTCAGCAGCTTCGGTAAAAGCATCAATTACAAGTTCTTCTGTGCGTTTCTCTGGAATAGCACGACCAAATTTGGACATTCCGCCTGTAACTAGATAAACAGGTTTGCTCATTTTTGGGATTTTTAATTGTCGTTCACTAAATGTGATCATTTTAATTTTCCTCGTGTTTTATATTTGTCATTAGGTAGGTGTAATTATTTTTAGAAATTACGATAAGTAAACCCATAAATAATAACGTGAATTTATAGAATCGAATAATTTTAACATTTTTAGTGCCCGGGACTGGACTTGAACCAGCACCTCCCAAAGGAGACTAGACCCTGAACCTAGCGCGTCTACCAATTTCGCCACCCGGGCAAGTAAAATAACCGCGAAAATTACATTTTTATTCCTTCGATGAGCAAGGAATAACCCCTTGAATTGAGAATAACTTAACTCGTACTTTTTACGATGAGTTTTTGCCATGAATGAGAAGATTATTGCCACAAACCGTAAAGCTTACCATGAATTTTTCATATTAGATAAATTTGAAGCTGGAGTTGAACTATTAGGAAGCGAAGTAAAAAGTTTACGAGAGGGTAGTGGGAATCTAAAAGAAGGTTATGTTGTTATCCGTGATGGAAATGCAATATTGGTAGGAGTAAGGATTAGTCCATATTCACATACGGGATTTACGGGGCATGACCCGTTACGTGAAAGACAATTATTATTACAAAAGAAGCAAATATTAAAATTGGCTAAAAAAGTAGCTGAAAAAGGATTAACACTTATACCTTTACGAATGTATTTTAAGGGTGGATGGGCTAAAGTTGAAATTGGTCTAGCCAAAGGAAAACGACATTACGATAAAAAAGAATCAATT
>JAUXHY010000258.1 GCA_030621275.1 bacterium
GTTAAATCTCATTCCTCAATTTTTGGTAAAATGGAAAGGCGCGGAAAATCATTCGAAGAAATATTTGATATATATGCTATCAGAATTATTGTTGATAAGGTAGAAGAATGTTATTTGGCTTTAGGAATAATACATCAAATGTATTCACCAGTCCAAGACCGTTTTAAAGATATGATTGCTACTCCAAAATCAAACGGATATCAATCAATACATACTACGATTATTGATCTAAAAGGACAATTAACAGAAATTCAAATCCGTACAAAGGAAATGAATCAAACAGCAGAAATCGGTGTTGCTGCACATTGGCGATATAAGGAAGATAAGACAACGACTCCTGATCTTGATAGTAACATCAAGTGGCTACGTGAATTAGTTAATATTTTAAAAGATGAATCATCGGACCCTGCCGAGTTTATGAATCTTTTGAAGATTGATATGTTTGATGATGAGATTTTTGTTTTTACACCAAAGGGTGATTTAGAGAAACTACCTGTAAATGCAACTCCAATTGATTTTGCATTTCAAATACACTCGGAAGTTGGTTTGCATTGCTTAGGTTGTAAAATAAACCATAAAATTGTTCCACTTAACAACAAACTCAAAAATGGTGACATGGTGGAAATTATTACCAGTGCAACACAGGAACCCAGCTATGGTTGGTTGAAATTAGTTGTTACTTCAAAAGCAAGAAACCTTATTAATCGACATTTGCGTGCAATACAGAGTGAAACTAGTATAAAAATTGGTAAAGATATTTTAGAAAAAACATTACGCAGATTGAAAAGGAAGGATGATATAAAAGAGATTAACGAATCTTTTTCAAAATTTGGTATGAGTTCATTAGATCAATTATACGAATCACTGGGTAATGGTACAATTTTGGTGCGTGATATTTTTAAAAAATTAAAGCCAAAAGAACAAATCCAAATTGAAGAGGATGAAAAAGAAAGACAAGAACGATTCATCGATATAGCTCGTTCTTCGTCAAAGGGGATAAAACTACAGGGTATTAAAGATTTGATGGTTTCTTTTGGTAAATGTTGCAATCCGATTCCCGGTGATGAAATGGTAGGTTTTATTACACGCGGGAGAGGACTAACAGTTCATAGAACAAATTGCAACAGTCTTCCAATCCTTAGTAAGGAATCAGATCGGTTAATACCGGTTGAATGGGATTTCTCAAAAAAAGATTTATATAGTGCAAGAAATAAAGTTATTAGTCAAGATTCACCAGGCATATTAAAAAAGATGAGCGAATGTATTTCATCTGTAAATATTAATATATCCAGTGTTGATCTGAAAGTAGCTGATAATTTTGCAACAGCTTATTTTATAGTTAAAGTAAATAATGTAAAACAACTTGATCGCATGATGAAAAAATTAATTGCAATCAAGGAAATTGATTTTGTAGAAAGGACAGATAAATAATGAAAACAAGAACATACACAAAAAGGGATATTGTTAAACGCGTTGCGAAGCAAACAAACTCATCTTATGATCAAACTGCACCATATATTGATGAAATATTTGGTACTATTAGAGAAATGATGAGTAAAAGCTATGACAATATTCGTATTGAGGTACGTAATTTTGGTGTGTTTGAAGTAAAACCGACAAAAGCAAAACCACGTGCACGTAATCCTCGTACAAATGAGGAAGTATATGTACCTGCACATAAAAAGTCACACTTCAAACCCGGTAAAATTCTAAAACAACATCTCAAACAACCTATATAAATAGTATTTAGAAATTTGGTAGGAAGACTGCTTGGCGTTGATCATGGTGACAGGCGGATTGGATTAGCCCTATCCGATCCGATTCCTATGATTGCCTCCCCACTAAAAACTTTAACTGTTGTTAATGCTCATGAAGCTATTGATGCAATCTTAGAAATTGTTAAGGAATACGATGTTGTTTTAGTCATTGTAGGTTTGCCGATAGGAATGAAGGGACAAGAAACAGCACAAACTAAGCATGTGAAGACATTTGCGAATAATCTAATAAAAAATGGAATTAAAGTTGCATTGCAAGATGAACGTTTAACATCGGTTTCCGCTAAAAAATCAATATTAGAACAGCAAAAGAAAGCGAGTAAAAACAAGGGCTTGGTGGATCAAACCGCAGCTGCGATTTTACTTCAACAATATATTGATACACATTATAATGGTTAGCATACTCAAACGACCGCACTGGCAATTAGCAATTTTATCAGGAGTTTTAATAGGGTTGTCATATCCACCACTACATCTTGGATTCCTTGCATGGTTTGGATTAATTCCGTTAATACAAGTATTGTTAAATGTTAAACCCCGTCAAGCTATACAGCTCTCATTTTTGGCATCAATAACTGCCAATTTTATCTCACTTTATTGGATTGGTTTAAATAGCGGTGCCGGATTTCTTCCGGTTTTTGCATCGCTTATTGGAGCGGTGATATATCTAGGAGTTTTTTGGTCGGGACTAGGATATTTTGTATCATTTATTGAAAAAAGGAATTCAAAAGGTTTATTTGTTCTGCCGTTTGCCTGGGTAGCAATGGAATTAATAAGGAGTTTAGGTGCGTTAGGATTTCCCTGGATTAACTTAGGATTAACACAAACTGAGTATTTACCTTTAATTCAAATCGCTGATATTACGGGCAGTTACGGAATTTCTTTTTGGATAATATTAATTAATATTGGTTTTTATTTAGCCATAATTTCTAAAGATAAACGTAAACACTTAATTTTAACTAGCTTGATCTTTGTAGTAGTGTTTGGCTATGGACTGATTCGAATAAATACTATTGATGAAGTAAACTCAGAACCTATGTCAATTGCAATCACACAGCCAAA
>JAUXHY010000091.1 GCA_030621275.1 bacterium
CCTTTTATTATATCATACTTAAAACTCATTGTTAAAGAAGAAGTAACAGAAACATCTGTTGCACTTAATTCTGGAATTGTACTTTGTAATGAAGGTGCAATAGTATCGGTAATAGTAAATTCTCCGCTTTCAGACAAAACTGTTGCATCGTTAAGATCTGTAAGTTTAACTTTATATCCTGAGTTAGTAATAGCATCATCAGGAATTGTAAAATCCTGAGTTCCGAGAGAAGCATCAACTGAACTAAATAATTCAAAATATCCTGATATCCCGGAAGAATTGACATTCATCCATGCCGAAGAAATATTAGAAATGTATCCTGATCTACCACGTAAACAACGTGAGACGGCGATAATAAAGGAATATCCTGCAGTATTTATTTATGGTATTGGTTGGGTACTAAAAGATGGTTACCCGCACGAAATGCGCGCTGCCGATTATGATGATTGGATAACTGAAACAGTTTCTGCAAAGGGAGAACCGATGCACGGATTAAATGGTGATATTCTTGTTTGGAATCCTGTTACAAAACGGCGCCATGAATTGACATCCATGGGTATTAGAGTTACCAAGGATACTTTAGTAAAACAGATGGAAATAGCCGGATTGGAAGAGAACCTTAAACTACCTTATCATCAAGCTATTTTGAACGATGAAATACCATTGAGCATTGGTGGTGGAATTGGTCAGGCACGTACATATATGTATTTGCTCAGAACAGCACATTTAGGTGAGGTTACGGTGACAATTTGGCCGCAACAGCTTAAAGATATTTGTGCTAAAAAGAATATCTTTGTATTAGAATAGAAATTTGAATATATAGGTCGAAAAAAGGGAACGATTTTTATCGTTCCCTTTTTTATATGATTTATTACAGTGCGTACCTACTTTACTGTATAATTTGTTCCCGGACCAATTCCATGTTTTTCAATTAAATTTTTAGATATTAATTCAGGCAGTATTCGTTTTACTGTTGGACTAGGTATCCCCAATTTCTTTGCAATATCTCCGGACTTACAGCCTGCATTATTCCCGATGAAGACGATTATTGCTTTTTCTCTTGGTGATAATTGTATTTCAATGCCTGTAACATCTAATTTTTTCATTAATTGTTCTTGTATGTTTATTAGAGCATCAAAAAAGAAGTTCACCCAATCATTTATATTTTCATTTGGACGTTTTGACTGACAGTTTTTCAAAACTTTATAGTATTCAATTTTTCTATTTTCAACTTCATGTTCGAAACTTACATATTGAATCCATCTATAGTTATGTTTTAATAGTAAAAGTATTGATAGTAATCTACTTAAACGTCCATTTCCATCTTGAAAAGGATGAATACTAACAAACTCGTATGAAAACAAAGCACATTTTACGAGAGGGTGAATAATTTTATCATTACGATACCACTCTATAAGTGTTCTCATGGCATTTTTAGTCGGAACTCCGGATTGCGTTGTTTGAAATATGATTTGTTTTGTTCCATTTGGTAAAGTTGCTTCAACTGCGTTGCTGTGTTGTTTATAATCACCTTTGTGCCATTCATCTTTTTTACTATGTTTCATAAGTATGTTGTGTAGGTTTTTTATACTATTTTCAGTTATCGTGATATCATGGTATGATTCTGTAATTAAGTCTAATGTTTCAAAGTACCCTACAACCTCCTGTGAATCTCTATCATCTATTTTAGTAATATCAATTTCTTTAAGCAGTATTTCAACCTCATCGTTGCTCATTTTTGAACCTTCGATTCTTGTTGAAGCCCCGACACTTCTAACCGTTGCTATAGATTTTAACTGTTTTAAACTTTGCCCTTCTCTTCTTTCTATTGAAGTCCAAGCGGAATCAAACCTATCTAATTGGCTAATCAATGATATTAGCTTCCAATCAAGATCAATTTTAAAAGTATGTACTATATTTCCCATTTTGTAAATATATCCTTTCTATATTAATAACGATACGATATGATACGATAATATACGATAGATATACAATAATTCAAATCTATTTTATGATACGATATGATACGTAAATATACGAAAGTGATTCGATAATTTTCTATAACAATCAAGCACGGACTTATATGTATTTGCTAAGAATAGCCCATCTTGGAGAAGTAACAGTAACAATTTGGCCGCAGCAGCTTAAAGATATTTGTGCTAAAAAGAATATCTATGTATTAGAATAGTTTTAACTTATAATACAATAAAAAAGGAACGATATATTTCGTTCCTTTTTTATCTATAGTATCTAACCTTCTAGGCTATGATTTCGTTGTGTGATCATCCGCAGGATTATTCCGTTGAGAAATCAGCCGTGATTTATAAAATATACTTTGGTGTGGTACAAAACCACAATGAATTATAGTCTTTGTTGCCAGTAGCATTTTGTTTTTCCATTTATTGTCTAGTTTCCGCTGATTGGTGTTCCGAAAATGCCGACTGCAAGTTCTGCCCAAATGAGTATGAGGATTACCAGAAGAGCTACACAGATAGCAATACGGTACTTGATTTTGTTTGTCTTCCTTATTACAAGCTCACACATTAGACCAGTACCTAGCAGTAAAGCTCCAGCGACAATAAAATCTAACGGAGTCCAATTTACTTCATTTGTGAACTGCATCGCTATTAATGGTATAAGCAATAGAAGCGCTAATGTGACTATAATTCCGATAAGTCTTTTGTTCTTCATAATTATAGATATTCTTATAAGTTTAACGGTAAGTATATGAAAAGTGGTGGTTCTTAAGGTACTAACTTTTCAGTTTATTACTGACCTATATTATGTTTATACTTTTGTTTAAGTACTTATACCGCTATTTTTTATATACATTATTGTCACTCGTTTTGATTTTTATTCAATATCCATTCCAAGGCTTTTTCCTTTGTTGCTCGAAAAATTGTATTATGTTTTTGGTTTTGTTCATCTGAATATTTCCAAATTAATTCATTTGGAGCATCGCTTTTTAAAACTTTTGCTAATTCATTTGTGTATTGTGAAATGTCTTCTGCACCTGAACCTGCAAACCAAAGTTTAATTTCTTTTTTCGGAAAGTTCGCCAAAAGATTATTCGCATTTCTAACTAAATAATGATTATTCCACCATAATGAAGGATCCATTGCAATGTAAAAATCAAATGATTCAGGTTTTAACATAAATGTTTCCATTACAAAAAGACCTGCCAATGATTCTCCAATAATTCCTTTTTCATTTGTAATTATATATCTTTTATTTACTTCAGGAAATAATTCTTCAGTGATAAAGGCTCGGAAATTTTTAGCACCATCAGTGAGTGGACAATATTTTGCATCTTCATTTACTTCAGAAAAACCTGTTAAATCTCTTCCCCTTTCTGTGTTTCCAATACCTACAAGGATAATTGGTGGAATGTTTTTATTCTCGATTAGCTTTGAAATTGTATTTGCAATATGAGGAAAATCTTCCTTCACTCCTCCATCTGGCATATATAATACAGGGAATGAGTCGATACCATTTTTATATGTTGGTGGAGTCCACACAGTTATTATTCTGGTTTCACCAACGTGTTCGGATTCGATTGTAAAATTATTATGTTTTGGGACAGTGTCGTTGTATTGTAGTTTTCTATCACATCCTACCATTAGGATAATTATCCATAAAAGTAATTTTGTTTTTTTCATATTTTTTGAATCTCCGTTTTAATGAGTGACAATATCCCAACATATGCATTGCGTTTGTTGGGAATGTAATATAAAAATTTAAAAATGTATCAATTAATTGACAAATATTGTCATTGCAAAACAAATTACAAAAATATTTAATAATCCGTAAATTTAATTATGACCAACATCAAAGATATAATAGTCAAAGATAAAAAAGCATTTCCAATTCTAAAAATTGCAGGAGAATTAGGTGAAAAACATAACCTAAAAGTATTTGTTGTTGGCGGATTTGTACGTGATTTATTTCTAAATCGTAAATCTATTGAACTCGATTTAATGATTGAGGGAGATGGTATAATGTTTTCCCGATTATTAGCAAATGAGTTAGGTGTAAAAAAAATTGTTCCTTTTAAGGAATTTGGTACCGCTAAAATTCCATATTCAAAGATGGAAATTGAGGTTGCATCTGCCCGTCTGGAAGATTATGATGAATCATCACGCAAACCTAAAGAAGTAAAATATACTGATATCTTTGGTGACTTAAAACGTCGTGATTTTACAATTAACGCCATGGCAGTTGATTTATTACCAAAAACATTTGGTGGTCTTTATGATCCCTTTAATGGAATAGCCGATTTAAAGGCAAAACGTTTAATTACACCATTAGGTCCCGATGAGACATTTTCGGAAGATCCTTTGCGCATGATGCGTGCGGCGGTATTCGCAAGCCGATTTAAATTAAAAATTGATGATGATTGTCTAAAATCGATGCAGAAACAAGCAAATCGTATCCAAATAGTATCATGGGAACGCATTACAGCTGAGTTAATTAAAATTTTGGAAACTGATAAGCCTTCAGTTGGGTTAATCATTTTACAACAAACCGAATTAATGAAATACGTTCTCCCCGAAATTGACATTATGTTTGGAATGGAACAGCCCAAAGAATGGCATCATAAGGATATATTTTACCATACCATGCAGGTTGTAGATAATGCAGCAAAATTGTCTAACAAAATGGAATTACGATTTGCTGCGTTAGTGCATGATATCGGAAAACCAAAAACAAGGCGTATTCATAAAACAAAAGGATTTACTTTCCATGGGCACGATGATGTAGGTTCGCGTATGTTTCATAAAATTAGCAAACGTATGAAGCTATCCAATGAATTGAGAGATTACTTGAGCAAGATGATAGTCTTGCACTTACGTCCTATTGCACTTGCCAAGGAAGGAGTTACAGATTCTGCAGTTAGACGACTAATGGTTACGTCCGGTGAAGAAACCGATGATCTGATGATACTTTGCCGAGCAGATATAACGAGTAAAAATCCTGAACGGGTGAAACGTTACATGGGTAATTTTGAACGAGTTGAAAAATTTATGCAGGATGTAGTCGAGCGCGATAAGTTTAGAGCGTTTCAATCGCCCGTAAGAGGCGATGAAATAATGCAAGTTTGTGGGTTGAAAGAGGGAAAAAAAGTAGGTCAGCTAAAATCTGCAATAGAAGATGCTATCCTTGATGGTAAGATTGAAAATACTCACGAAGCGGCATTTAAATATTTGATCAAGATAAAGGATGATTTTAAAAAGGAGTTGGATCTATTGGAGTAATTATAAATGAATCGCCAGTTAATGTATACATAATCTCTACTACGTAATTGTGAGCGGGTATAGTAGCTGAGATGTTACGAATTTGATATTGTAGCGGAATGTTATAACGGGCTCCTCTTCCAGTGATAAATTTGGTGTCTTTATTCCTTATTCTCTTGTAGTTTTTTCCACCACTTATTCGTCCCCTACCAAATCCATTACCTGTACGATGCGTAAAAATTCGTATTTTATTATCCCAATCAATATTATTTTTTTGTACAGATACTGACCATTTTCCATAATGAAAAATATCTAAATATACTTGGTTTACACTACTTGTATATGTTCCTGTAAAATCTTCTCCTGCTTCGGTAATGTCACTACTTGGGATGGTATAATTCCACTGTCCGGTGACTCTGATGGATTGAGCACCAACCCCTTGTATAAAAAATATAGTTATTATTGTAAATAATATCTTTTTCATTTAGTTGCTGATTGTAAAGATTATATCCATACTTGGTGTAACCGGAATTTCAAAAACTGAATAGTCGTCTATAGAGGCATTATATTCAATTTC
>JAUXHY010000013.1 GCA_030621275.1 bacterium
AACCACCTCCAATAAATACAAGCGAATCAAAAACTGATAGAAAGAAGCGTTATATCAAATTACTGAAAAAGAATAATTGGACTAGAGCGGAGTTAGCTAGGCATTTAGGTGTTAGTAGGACTTGGGTTACAAAGGTGTTGAATTGAAGGTATGATATTACCAACAAAGTAATAAAAATTAATCAGATAGGTTCTTAGTATATTCCGCTATAAATTACATATATAGGTTATGGAAATGTGGTACGGTTTTGCCTTGTATTTTTTACTCCTCCCTTAGACAATACTATCCAAATTTACTACTTTAAGTACCAATTCCAATTTCACCATTGTAATTAACGATGTGAAATAAAACCACTATTTAGGTTATAAATACTGAATTGAATGATTCTAGCAAATAGAATTACGGTTAAGTATCGCTTAATATAACCGTTGACGAGTTAAATAAGTATAGAAAATCAATTAACATTTTCGATAAAAAAGAAAATTAATCGTGCCAATATTTACAACGGCACTTTAGAAAGATAAAGTCACGCGCATGGGAAATAAAGCATTAGTATATAGTGAAAACGAATTTGGAAAACTTGATGGTAAGGTTGCAAACGGACTTGCTCGACATTCAGAAAAATATAAGATCCTTGGTTTAATAGATAGTACAAAAGCGGGCTTAGACGCAGGAGAATATCTTGATGGAATAAAAAATGGAATACCTGTATTTGAAAGTATCGATAAGGCGATAGAGAACCTGGGGTTGGTACCTGATTATTTTATCTATGGTATTGCACCCCTTGCTTCATTTCTTGATAAGAAGCAGAGAGAAATAATTTTTTCTGCAATGGAAAAAGGGATGAATATTATAAATGGTCTACCAGAGTTTTTCGCCGAAGATAAAGAATTTATGCAAAAGGCAAATGAATATGCTGTAAATATCTTTGATATAAGAAAAGCACCCCCAAGAAAGGAATTACATAATTTCTCAGGAAGAATCAATGATGTTAAAACTCCAGTAATAACTGTACTAGGAACAGATTGCGCGGTTGGTAAAAGAACAACAGCTGTAAATCTTGTTAAGTCATTGAAAAAAGAAGGTTTGAACGTATCATTTATAGCAACGGGACAGACCGGACTTCTGCAAGGCGCGAAGTACGGTATTGCAGTTGATGTTTTGACATCTGGCTTTGCTACTGGGGAAGTGGAAAATGCAATTGTCTGTGCCAACGAAAATGACAAACCAGACATTATAATTGTTGAGGGGCAAGGCGCGCTTAGTCATCCTGCGTTTACATCGTCAAGTGCAATTATAAGGGGAGCAATGCCGAATGCAATCATCATTCAACACCCTCCAAAACGAAAGAATCGGTGCGATTATCCAAAGATACTCATGCCAACACTTGAGAGCGAGATCAATTTATTAGAAATATTTTCTAAATCTAAGGTAATCGCAATTACTATCAATCATGAAGACATGACAAACCTCGAAGTGGATAAGGCAATATTGGAATATGAATACAATTTTGAACTACCGTCAACCGATGTCTTGTGGCATGGTTGTGATAAACTTGTTAAAAAGTTATTCGAAGTATTTCCAAAATTGAAAAAACCTACATTTAAAATAATTCCAATTCCTAAAAATCCTATAATTAAAGTATTTCCGATAAAACAATAGCAAGCATTTCTGACATGTTAACCCCAAGAATAGAGATCAACCTTGGAAAAATTGCCCATAATGCAAAAAGATTGAAAGAACTTTATGCTTCAAAAGGTATTGATGTAATTGGAGTTACAAAAGTAGTTTGCGGAGATACTAAGATTGCGAATACTTTAGTGAAAAGCGGAATAAACATTCTTGCCGATTCAAGAATTGTTAATATCGAGAAAATGTGTGAAGCAGGCATACAAGCTCAATTTCTCTTACTAAGAACTATTTATAGCCAAGCGAACGATGTTGTGCTGTATGCTGGAATTAGTCTTAATTCGGAACTTTCTGTAATTAAAGAGCTTTCAAAATGTGCAGTAAAACAAGATACTAAACATAAAATTATATTAATGGTGGAGTTGGGAGATTTAAGAGAAGGAATAATGCCGTCTGATTTGGATAATGCCATTAAAGAAGTAATAAGGTTGAAAGGGATTGAGTTAGTAGGTATCGGAACAAATTTAGCTTGTTTCGGGGGAATAAAACCTGATGAAAAAAAAATGGAACTTTTGTCCTCAATTGCAAAAAATATTGAAGATAAGTTCAAATTAAAATTAGAGTATGTTTCAGGAGGAAATTCTGCCAATTATAATTGGTTCATGTCAACGAAGGATGTGGGTGAAGTCAATAATATAAGACTTGGTGAATCCATATTTTTGGGATGTGAAACTCTTGATAGAAAACCAATACCAAATTTGTTTACGGATGCCTTTACTTTAATTGCAGAAGTTATTGAATCAAAAACAAAGCCTTCTTTACCCTATGGAAATGTTTATCAGGATGCTTTTGGAAATACTCCAAAATTTATTGACCGTGGTTTAACAAAAAGAATTTTACTCGGAGTTGGTTTACAAGATGTTTTAGTTTTAGGTCTAACTCCTATGTTGGATATTGATATTTTAGGAGCAAGTAGTGACCATCTCGTCGTTGATGTGAAGAAGTTAGAATTAAAAGTAGGAAATGAGTTGGAGTTTGATTTGAATTACGGAGCATTACTCTCAGCAATGACCTCTCCATATATAATTAAAAAATATAAATAACCTATGACTCCAAAAGAATATTGTGAATTAGTTGAACGATTAGACCGTTTTCAAAAGCAACTTATCCGAACTATTATCATTAATGATGACAATTCCCCGTTAATTAGTCTAAAAGAATCTGGATTTAATTTAATGTTTGAGCCATCTGTTAAAAAAGATTATAAATATCTGGTCAGAAAAGCTGTCTTTGATAAAATAGGTCAAATAAGTAAAATTTTAGATAAGAAAGATAAAATACTGATTATTCGTTCTGTATGGAGATCATTTGCACATCAAAAACTTTTACGGGACAGAAGGGTTAAAATTATAAAAAAAGATCATCCTAATAAATCATTAGAAGAAATAAGTAATATAGTTTCTTATTTTATTGCTCCGGAAGAAAAATCAATGCATTCAACCGGTGGGGCTGTAGATGCCTTAATATATGATTTAAAAAAAGATGCTGTAATGGATTTTGGGAATAATGACGGATTACATTTAGAACTAAATAAAACATGTTATCCCTTTCATCCCGATATTACATCGCAAGTAAGAAAGAACAGAGAATTACTTATAAGTCTCTTTGATAAAGAAGATTTTGTAGTTGATCCGAAAGAATACTGGCACTTTGATTATGGAAATGTAATTTGGGCATTAGAGAAAAGAAAGAAACACGCAATATATGGTATTATTGCAAGCTAAATAATGGATATGTTAATTGAGTATAAATAATATAATATCAATATGTTATAACTAGCGCCGGAGGAGGGACTCGAACCCCCGACCTGGTGGTTAACAGCCACTCGCTCTACCAACTGAGCTACTCCGGAAATTGTTCTATTTACGTTCAAAAAGCGCGCAGAATTTATCTATAAATATTGTACTGTCAAACCTACAATTCTTTTTCTGCTTCTAAAATCTTATCCTTAGCAAATATACCAACATTTTTTTGTTCTTCATTTATATATGCAATGCCATTTTCGTTATGAGGCTCACCATATACTGAATGAATTGATTTCAGTCCACCCAACCACTTTCGTTTATCACTTAGATATATTAAATCTCCTGGATTAGCTGCCATGGTTTGCATATCATCTTTCGAGAAACGGATTTCATCAACGTCGCCCTCTATTACTTTATAATGAACCAAAACTTTTTCACCTTCAGCATCATTTGGTTCACTGCCTTTAAAGAACCTACGCGCATCAGGTATACTTGATGCGACAAGACCTTTTGTATGAGTTTCAACATCATATCCAACTACATAATAATTTACGACTAAAGGGAGTATGATTATTGAAGCAACAATCAATGTAAAAATTAAATTCAAAGTACCAAGATCAATAAAGAATGAAACAATTACAACTGTATAAATAATCGATAAAATCGATGTTAGTGTTGTCATTATCATATTAGTATTCGGCAATCTTCGTACCCATTTTACGAATTGATGTTGTAATCCGGTTGTCCAAACTGTTAATACAGCTACACCAGCACATACTACTATATTATACAATGCGCGGATATATGTATAAGGATGGTCAGGATTTAATGTTATACCATGATCAAAGGGTGCTATTAATACTCCTGGATATTTTGCACCTAGTAACATTAATGCTACACCACCTAAAAATGTTGTAATTACACCTGCAGGTGTAAACTTTTTCCAAAAAACACCGAAAAATATCGCTATCACTAACGGTGGCGTAAGTGTAGAGTGAAAATATCCATGAGCTTCGTAAACAGTTGGAAAACTATTGAATGGATAGACAGCTAACACACCAAGCGCAGTTATTCCCATTGAAGCAATTCTAGCGACTCCAAGCTCACGACGTTCAGTTACTTGTTTACTAGTAACTTTTTTGCTTAATAACCCTTTAATCGGTCGATATACATCATTAACAAAAATTGCCGAGGTTGCGTTAATTAAAGTATCAACAGTGCTCATCAATGCAGCAGTTAACGCCGCCATAATAAAACCGAATATAATAGGACTTGATAATATAATATTAGCAACAACTACGAATATTTGATCCGGTGATGAAAACGGACTTACTGTTTCAGGACTAACCACACTAATGGCTTTCCCTACCCAACCGGCATTTCCAACAACTATTGCTGAAATTGGTAAAACAAATAAAATATTAATTGCCGCCGCTTTACGTCCCTCATTCACGCTTTTACAAGCCATAAATCGCATTAATAAACCTTGATTCATAAATAAGAATCCAATTGAACCGGCGATACCATCTTGCCAAAATATTCCGGCAAAATTGAAATCAGGCGGACGATTAAAATCAGCCAATGGCATTCGCCATGAAACCGGTAGTAAATCCCAAAACGCTTGGAAACCGCCTAAATATGTTATGCCAAAAAAGAAAAGCAATAATCCGGCGAATAACAGTATAAATCCCTGTAAAAGATCTGTAAAAATAACAGCAGTTTGTCCACCAAAAGTAATATATATGCCCGTAATAACGGCTATAACAGTAATAACTCCCATCAGTGTAACGGGTAAATTAACTCCCAATAATGCAAAAGATTGAGGAAGTAATGGAATCATTGCTTTACCCAATGTTAAAAAACCAATTCCAATATATCCGATCATATAAACTAACAACAATATTGTTGCTATAAATCGCGATGATGGGCTAAATCGTTTTTCGAAATATTCGGGAATTGAACGCACTTTGGAGTAAACAATAATTGGTAACCAACCAAACAGAAAAAATGGTACAAAAAACCAATCATTGATATATGTCATTGTTGAAGATAAACCGTGCTCAAATCCTTTTGCGGAATATTTTACAAAGCTATGGCTACCAACTCCTGTAGCAACAATAGACATCGTTATCAACCACCAAGAAAACCGTCGACCGCCAAAAAAGAAATCGGTTGTGGACCGTGTATATCTTCCAAAATAACTTCCAAAAAGCATGATAACAGCAAAATAAACTATCATCACAATCCAAACGGTTGATGAACCAATACTATGAAAAGTAATTTCTCCTACTTGTTCCATCATGACCTCGCTTTCTTGATAAATCCAAAATAAATAAATCCTAATGATGTAATCATGAATATAATCCAAATTAAAAGACTTACATTCAGACTAAGGATTTCTAAAGCGGCCAAATTCCATAACGCATGCATAACCATAAACCAGATAAAACCAAATATTAATACAACAAACCAATTCTTGTGCCCTGGTCGTTTTAAATCTAAAGAGCCACTTTTGATTGTAATTATCAAACCGCTACCAAACAATAATCCGCCCACTCCGTATAAATATATATAAGGTAGCCAAGCGTGTGAAAAAGGCATCTTAATCTCCTATTAGTTTTATCTTTTCAAAATGCGGTTTTAACTCGTCATAAGTTTCAAGTAAACTTTCGACCATTACTTTTGTATGTCCAATCACAGGCATAAAATTTGTATCGCCTAACCATCTTGGTACAACATGAAAATGAATATGATCTTTTATACCTGCTCCGCCTATAGCACCAATGTTTGCTCCGAAATTAAATCCTTCTGCATTCATCGTCATTTTTATTATTCTCATAGACTCATTAGCAAGATACATCATTTCATTAGATACTTGTGGGGATAATTCCAATGTTGTATCTACATGTTCATATGGCGCAATTAACAGATGGGCATTATTGTAGGGATATAAATTCATTAATACAAAAGAATTTGCACCTCTGAACAACACAAGAGCATCTCTATCTTGATCACTTGTACTTTTTTTGCAGAAGACACAACCCTCTTCTTTGGGGTTGCGAATATAGTCCATTCGCCAAGGCGACCACAATCTTGATCGTTCAGTCAATTTTAGCTGCTTGCTTCCTCACGCGATTTCTGATAAGCAGTAATTACTTTCTTTTGTTGGTCCCCGGGCATTTTTTCATAATGACTAAATTCCTCGGTATGTAATCCACGTCCACCGGTTAACGAACGAATGGTTGTGGCATAATTATGCAGTTCACCTTGAGGAATTTGTGCTTTAATGATTTGGAAGCCACCATCTGAATCCATACCCATTATTTTACCACGCCGACCAGAAACATCTCCCATAACATCACCCATAAATTCTTCCGGTATTTTTACTTCAACATTTGTAATTGGCTCAAGCAAGCAAGGTTTGGCTTTTAGAAATGATTCGTGGAACGCCCATTTACCTGCTGTTTGGAAAGCAATATCTTTGGAATCTACCGGATGCTGTTTACCATCATAAAAATCAACTTTTACATCTACTACGTGGTATCCAGCAATTACTCCTTCTATACATACCGCATTTACACCTTTTTCTACGGACGGAACAAAAACACGATCTACATTTTGTCCTTTTAATGTATCAATAAATTCCACACCCTCACCGCGTTTTTTTGGTTCTATCCGCATCCATACCTCAGCAAACTGGCCCGCACCACCTGATTGCTTTTTATGACGGTATTTAGCTTCACCTTTACCAAGTATTGTTTCACGATAAGGTATTTTTGGTTCAATCATATCAATTTCTACATCAAAACGGTCTTTTAAACGATCTACCGCAGCTTTAAGATGTAATTCTCCCTGTCCGGATATAATCGTTTGGCGAATTTCACTATCTACGCGGTAAACAAAAGTCGGATCTTCTTCATGCAGGGATGCTAATCCCATTGATATTTTTTCTTCATCGCCTTTTGCTTTAAGCATAATTGCGGCATGAATATTTGGATTCGGATAATCAGTTTCTGGTAATAAAACCTTAAATTTTGAACTACAAAGAGTATCGCCTGTATGAGTATCTTTCAACTTTACTACTGCTCCCATATCCCCTGCATTGATATGCTGTACACTAGTACGATTTTTACCATTTAACACAAATAGTTGCCCCATACGCTCGCTTGAACCTTGAGATGTATTATAAAGGTCCTGACCTGTTGTTACTTTACCTGAATAAACTCTAAAAAATGAAAGATCTCCTACATGTGCTTCGCTAATTGTCTTAAAAACTTGGGCAACAGGTTCAGGATTGTCAAGCTTAACTTTAATATCTTCCTTTTTATTAACATCTTTTGCCATCACACTTGCTCTATCAACCGGTGATGATCCATACTTGCTTACAAAATCTAATAATCGGTTAATTCCGATGTTATTGGTTGCAGAGGTACAAAACAGAGGAATAAAAGATTGATTTTGAAAAGCAGTGTGAATTCCTTGTCTCATTTCATCCTCGGAAAGACTACCTTGCTCAAAAAATTTTTCTAATAATGTATCATCAGATTCTGCTATATATTCAATAAATTCTTCATGTAATTGGTTTACACGGTCTGCCCATTCACCATCCGCTTTTGTTTCTGTAAAACTACCGCTACCATCTGTTTTGTATGTTATAATTTCCTTTCTAACTACGTCAACAATTTGGTTGAAACCTGGACCGGCATTAACCGGTAATTGTAATGGAAATACATTATTACCAAATCGTTCACGAGCCTTTTTAAGGATTTCATCAAATTTTGTATGCTCTTTATCCATACCATTGAGTACTAACATCTTTGGTATGCCAATTTTTGTGGCATTTGACCACATTTGCTCTGTACCAACTTCGATGCCTTGAGCAGCATGAACAACAACCATTGCCATATCAACAACAGCTAAAGCTCCGAGTGCTTCACCGATAAAATCGAGATATCCTGGAGTATCAATAAAATTTATTTTCTTTTCATTCCACTCGATATGCAACGCTGTGGAATGCATAGATATTTGACGGCTATGCTCATCCGCATGGTAATCGGAAACCGTTGATCCATTTTCGATTGAACCAATTCGATTTACAATTCCACCATTGGCTAACATAGCCTCTGATAAAATGGTTTTACCGCAAGCTCCATGCCCAACTACAGCTAAATTTCTAATGTCACCAGATTTATACTCTTTCATTTTTTTCCTCTACTAAATTATGTGTTAGTAATTATATTTTAATATTTAAATCTTCTTCAATATACATACGCACAGCCGGAATCAAATAATGATCAGATAAACCATAATTTGCCAATCCTTCTGCAATTGTTTTAGATTGATATTCAATTGGTTTTATTTTATTGATTACAATCACTTTATCTTCACGCACGCGACAATCGCCACCATTAAAATCACCCTTTCCTGTTATAACACGAAATCCCATCCGCTCGGCTAATTCTATTAAATATTCAAATATTTTATTTGTATTCAAAATCTATTATAACAATTCTTTGCGGTTTTGCGTTTTAATATAATTAACCAATTCTTTTACATCTTCAACTCGGTCTTTTGGGATAACTAACGTGGCGTCTTCCGTGTTTACAACTACAATATTATCCAAGCCGACAACTGCAGTAAGTCTATTATCAGATTGAATAAAATTATTTTTCCCGTTTAAAACGATACCATCACCTTTGATTGCATTACCTCCATCATTTTTATGCATATGCTCATAAACGGTGTTCCATGAACCTAAATCACTCCATTCAAATTTAGCTTTTATTAAATAAACATCTTTAGCTTTTTCCATGATTCCGTAATCAATTGATTCCGGTTTGATTTCATCCCATACTTTATCAAAATCTTTTCCCGCAGTAATTAATTTATCAATTTGCTCAAGTTGATGGAATAAATCGGGCATGTGTTTCTGTGTATTTTTAAAAAATGTATCAACATCCCAAATAAACATTCCTGAGTTCCATAGAAAATCACCGCTTTTAATAAATTTTTTAGCCAATGATAGATGTGGTTTTTCTGCAAATACTTTTACATTATATGCGTCCAGATGATCAGCATCGCTTTCGGGATCATATTGAATGTAACCATATCCGGTGGATGGAAAGGTTGGTTTTAAACCGATTGTAACTAAAGCCTTTTTTCTACGTGCTATATGTTTCGCTGTTGTAACGGCTTTAGCAAACCGTTTATGACCAACAATAAGATGATCAGACGGGAAAATCCCCATTACGGCATTTTTTTCCAGTTTTGCAATTTTAAGTGCCGATAATCCAATACATGGCGCAGTGTTTTTCCCGCTTGGTTCAATTATAATATTTTCGGGTTTAATCCCTATAACTTCTTCCTTAATTACATCTGCTAAATCTTGCCTTGTTACTATGAAAATATCCTGAACAGTATTTATTTTATTAAGCCGATCCACTGTCATCTGCAACATACTGGACTCACCCACAATTTTGAGTAATTGCTTTGGACGATTATGTCTGCTGTATGGCCAAAACCGTGTACCGCTACCCCCTGCCATTATTACGCAATACATTAATTTACCTCCGGTAATTTAATTGGAGCAATTTCTGTTTCCCAATTTGCCCGCACTTCGAATGTGTCCGGGTAAAAGTAAAACCATTCGCTCGGAATATTTGGATATGCATCTCCAAAACTGTATTTCATATCGTTGTCACTATCTTCAAAAAAATAAAGTGAATAATTACCTTCCGGTATTGTTTTAAACTCAAATTCAGACCTGGAATTTACAATAGACGTTTGTGACAACGATGGATTTTTCGCAGAAAACAGTTCAACCGCTAAATTTGATTGTACTGATTCACTTATTTTACCGGTAACCGTACCATATCCTATGCTTTTAGTAGTACGTAGATTGATTACAGTTATAGAATCTTTTAACCCCCTGCCACCTTCGGCTACAATACTGTTCCGACTGATTTCCAATTTGTATTTTTCATTTTCTTCCCATTGTGATTCTGGGATCAATTGCAATTGCATCGGATTGATTTGTTTAACATTTGCATTAACCGATATAGAATCATTCATAAATAATTGTGGTGTAAGTAATGAATCTTCCAATAATTGTACCGGTTTGGAGAAAATAATATCTAATCTATCTATTACTAAATCATTTGGAATAATTTGAAAGTTCGGTGTCGGGTTTTGAATTTGTAAATAACTTGTATCCGGTTCTTGCGGAATTTGTATTGAAACTTCCGATGAGTCCATCAGTAATTCATCATTCAATTTTAGTGATCCTATATTTACTTTTATTGAATTCGATATTAATGAATCACTCAACTGCATAATAAAATTTTTCGGATCCATTGGATCTAAATAATATTGAAATAAATCAATTTTTTGATCCTCTTCCGATTTAAATTGTAAATCTACAGTTATATCTTCAGATAATTTATTATTAAAAACCAACTTTCCCCAATCAAATGCTGACCATTCTCCACGTAGCAATTTCAATTTTGCCGGGCTTTTCCAAAGTCGCATATTGATATTTAATAAAGTATCATTTTCAGAGAGATTTAATGTACGTTGCCAATGCAAACCATATCCAGTATGTTCAGTATTAAGTGGTAGGCTAGTACCGGATTTCTCAACAGCCAATACTTGGTAATTGCCGGGTGCCAAATAATTAAATGTGTAAAATCCATCTTCACTGACATCAGTGATATAGTCAGGTTGCTTTACAAATAATGAATCTAGTGTTGATCCATTAATTTTCCATAGATGAACCGATGCCTGTCCTGAACCATATACCCTTCCACCCATTACTCCACTATTTATTTTATCTCCGGCACTATATGCTAATTGTATCGTCCTAGTTAATGAAACTCCATGTTCATCTTTGATATTTCGATTTAAATAAATTATATAAGTATTTTTACTATCTAAGGAATCAAGGAGTGTAAGAATTATTTCATCACCTTTAAATTTAAACTTCAAGGATGTATTAAGCTGTGGATATACTTTGATATTATTTTTAAAACTATTTTCATCCATATATTCAGAAAATTTAACTACTATTTTATTAGCAGATAAATTAATAGTGCCACTTGGTGGATTTACTCCAATTATATCAGGAGGAGTTTTATCTACAGGACCACCTGGAGGTGCTTTAATAGATGCGCAAGAATAGATAAACATTAGTAATAAATAGAATAAATGTTTTAATAATTTCATTCGTTAGGTTAAATATATCAGTATTAATTTAGATTGAAGTCAGTTAATTCTCTTAATGTTAAAAACGCCATATCTTTTTCTTGAGCATATTTACAAATTTTAATAAGGGTGTCATATGATGTAACATAGCTTGAAATATCGTCATCAACAATATTATGACCATAAAAAATTACTGCTATACCTTCATTTGCTGCATATTCAAGTAAACTAATAATATAGTTAATATCAAAATGTGCATAATGATTGTCAATTCCTAAACCACAAACTAGCAACTCATCTTCTCCCCTTTTTAAATAATGAGATTTACTTTTTGCTGAAATTTTATCATAAGTAGTTCCCCTTAGTACAGAAAAATAATCAAATAACGCTAAATCTAATTCAACACTCCTAACACCACCTGGATAAACAAATGAAGTAACATTTAAACCGTCTATTCGCATTTCATTTAGCGACGGTAATATTTCATTTTTTATATACTCTTCAATTGAGTTGTTCGACAAATAAGATAAAGCATTATAATGGTGAGTTCCATGCGATGCTATTTCATGTCCGTTATTTTGTAACATCAATAATTTTAGTTTTTCATTATCAGTCAACGTGCCATACGCAGTAACACAAAATGTTGCTTTCCAATCATAAGTTGAAAAAATACTATCAGCAGTATACCAATCGTTAATATATTTATCATCAAATGTTAATACTATTGCA
>JAUXHY010000268.1 GCA_030621275.1 bacterium
ATGAATGATTCTGATAACAAATTGCTTACCGCAATACGCATTGCGATTACCGGTAACGTCATCGATTTTGGTATGGATAAACAGTATGTACTCGCAGAAGAGTTGAATAAAACAATGGAACAAGATTTTGCAATATTTGATTTTGATGCATTCATCAATGAACTTGAACAGGCAAAATCTATTCTTTATATTGGAGATAATGCTGGGGAATCTGTATTTGACAAAATCTTGATTGAAGCGTTGGGAAAACCTGTGACTTATGTTGTACGTGGTATACCGATAATTAATGACGTAACAATGGAAGATGCAATCGATTCCGGTATTGACAAAGTTGCGGAAATAGTGTCATCGGGTTCACCCGCACCGGGAACGATTTTAGAATTATGTGATGACGATTTTGTGCATCGCTTTAATGAAGCGGATATGGTAATTAGCAAGGGGCAGGGGAATTATGAAGGTTTATCTGATGTCAGCCGATCTGTATTTTTTCTTTTGAAGGCAAAATGCAAAATTATTGCAAATGATTTGGGTGTAAATGAAAATGATATTATCTTAAAAGGAATAAATCAATAAAATGAAAAATACCAAAAAAATAGGAATAATTATTTGTGATCGATATCGTAGTTGTGCGGGAGGGAAATGTTTTAGAGCATTACGAGAAAGAGAGGGTGCATTCGATATTTATGACAAAGAAGAAAATGTTGAAGTAGTTGGTTATACAAATTGTGGTGGTTGCCCCGGTGGAAATATTGAATATGCTCCCGAAGAAATGAAAAATAATGGTGTTGAAACAATTCATTTTGCCACAGGATTTGTTGTAGGATATCCCCCATGTCCATATATTGATCATTTTAAGCGGTTTATTGAAGAAAAATATGATATGAATGTGATCGTAGGGACACATCCGATACCGCAAAAATATTTCATTACCCATACTAATCTAGGAACATGGCAATTAGAGGAGTGGAAAGGGTTTATTAAACCCACTATATCGGATGAGAAAACTCGTTTAGCTTATGATTAACAGGTAAATATTATGTATAAATATCTATTTGGTCCGGTACCGTCAAGGCGTTTAGGAATGTCTTTGGGGGTCGATCTTGTACCACACAAAGTATGTTCACTTAATTGTATATATTGTGAATGTGGGTCAACTACTAAACTAACAATTGATAGAAAGGAATATGTTCCATATGATATTGTTATAAAGGAATTAGAACATTATTTTCAGAATAATACGACTCCGGATTATATTACTTTTTCCGGCTCAGGAGAGCCGACACTTAATTCCCGGATTGGCGATATCATACAGTTCATTCAAAGTAACATTCTCGGAATTCCGATTGCAGTATTAACAAATGGAACATTATTGCACCAAAAACAAGTAAGAAAGGAATTGTTGGATGCAAGTGTAGTTTTACCATCCTTAGATGCAGCCTCCGATCTGACATTCCGCAAGATAAATAGACCATTTCACGATCTTGATATTGACAAATATATTAAAGGAATTGTGGATTTTAGAAATGAATTCAAAGGACAAATATGGCTAGAGGTTTTTATTATTCCCGGATATAATGATAATGTTAACGATTTAGATTTGTTGAAAAAAGCTTTTGAAAGAATAAATCCTGATAGCATACAATTAAATACACTTGATAGACCCGGAGCAGTATCAAAAATCCGGTCTTCTAATCGTGAAGAATTGCAAAATATTGTAGATTATTGGCAACTTGATAATGTTGAAATTGTTGCTAAATCACCAGCAAGGAAAGATATAAAATCATATCGTGAAGATATTGAATCAGCAATATTAGAAACAATTCAACGAAGACCTTGCACATTGGATGACCTAGCAAAAATACTTGGATTGCATATCAATGAAATCAATAAATACCTTGATGTTTTGGAATTCGATGGTAAAGTAAAAAGCGTAAGACAGAAGAGGGGCATTTTTTATAAAGTTAAATGATAATAAGTAGTATCAATGGTTATTGCATGCTCCAAGTATATTAGATAATTATTCTGAAATCACCTACTTTTCATATACTGAACGTTATCCAACATTTTGACAAACCTCAGGAAAGTCTTCAAAGAATCATTCAAAATATGTTAAACACTTGTTTTATTAAATATCCTATATTATTTTACATACACAAATGTATGTAAAATTTTAATAAAACACTAAAATGAAACGAACAAAAGAAGAAGCAGAGGAAACTAGAATATTAATATTAAGCACTGCTCGTAAAATCTTCAGTGATAAGGGCTATGCCGCAACAAAACTGTCAGATATTGCCCAAGAAGCAGGGATTACACGTGGTGCTATATATTGGTACTTTAAAAACAAAAAAGAATTATTTGTTAATATATTTCCAGCTAATGTCGATCCATTTTTTGAAACCATTAATAATATCCTGAGTGTAGAATTAAGGCCAATTAATAAATTAGAGAAAATATTATCAAGTTTATTTGATAAAATTGATAATAATACAGAATTTAGAAGAAATCAGCATTTATATATGTTCAGGCGGAATGTACCTGAAAATTTCCCGATAGTATTAGAGCATATGCGTAATAGGATTGAAAAATTTAATATAATTATTATTAAAATGATAGTCTCAGGTCAGGAACAAGGAGAAATCAGGAA
>JAUXHY010000100.1 GCA_030621275.1 bacterium
GGATTTTATTTCCAATTGTATTTTTACTTATTATAATTATTATGCCAATGGGATTAAGCGTTAAAATATTTATTTCAATTTTGTATCCAGTTTTGTGGGTTGTATTAATTGCCAACCAAAATGATCGCAAACGATTAATAGGGCTGTTCAATTGATTGCTGTTGTTACTTGCGGTCATCATCCTGATGACGAAAGAATTTATGAACGAGAGATAAAAACGTTATTAAAAGCTGGATACGAAATAACATACTTTACGCGCTGGAAGGGAGATAATTATTTATCAGAAGAAAATTTATGGCATCGGAATTATTCTCATAAAGACCTTTCAATTAGAGAATACACACAAGGAATTTTAAAGGATTTTAAAGTACTTAAACCTTCTGTAGTTCACATTCATGAATTTGAATTGTTACCCTTAGCAAAGAAAGCAAAAAAATTATATAACACTAAAATAATTTATGATGTACATGAAGCAAATATTGAATTATGGGATGTTTCTTCATCTAAGCCAGCGGGGATAAAACAAATCATAAATAAATCGCTAAATCATTATGAAAAAGGATACTTGAAGAATGTTGATTATGTGTTAACGACAACACTGGAGTTAATTAACCGATATGAGAAAAGGGGAGTAAAATCTGTTTTTATACCAAATTATCCAATTGCTTTGCCAAGGCGAAGTAAAAAGTCAGCAATTCCTACGATTATTTACCATGGGCAAATTTCTTTAGAAAGAGGTTTAGAAGATTTAATCAGTGCTATACCATCATTAATTAAAAATGGATTGTTATTTGAAGTGAAAATATATGGCACAGAAAGAGTTCCCAATACAATAGAGCACCTTAATGGCTATATTAATGAATTGAATGTAGAGGATATTGTGAAAATACATAGTCAAATACCCCATGATGAAATGCTTAAAGAGCTGTCAAAAGCGCATATTGCCGTGATTCCATTCCGGGATCATCCAATGTTCAGAATTGCAATTCCGGTAAAAATGTTTGAATCTATGTGGGCGCGCTGCGGTATTATCGCAAGCGATTTGGATTCAATAAGAGATTACGGAGAAGGGTTTATTGAATTTTATCCACCGGGTGATGTTGAAGCGTTAAGTCGATCAATTGAAAGATTATTAATTAATGATGAAGAGCTGAAACGTATGGGAATAGAAGGTTCAAAATTGATAAAAGAAAAATATAATTGGAAGAAAGTTGAGCCGATTTTATTAGATGTTTATAATAGGGTTGTAAGTTGAAAATTCTATATATCTCTCCTGAAAACACAGTAGGTACATTAAGTCTATGGAAAAAAGCTCACGAAAAACGTGGCAATCAATGTGATTTTGTAACGCTTTATCCAACAAGGCATGATTACGATTCAGGTTATTGTTTGAATTTACCATTGATTTCAGCTAACTCTTTTTATTTAAAATTTCGTCATAAATACTATCAGTATCATAAAGGTAGCGAAGGCTCTTTTAAGGATAAAGAAGGATTTCCACCCGTGTGGAAGCCTAATTCATATTTAGAGAAACAATATTTTCGCTTTCGCGATTGGTTGTGGCATTTTAAGATAGAAAAAGCAATCAAGGAACTTGATCTGCTTAATTATGATATTTTTCATATTGAATGGGGTTTGGGATTTTACCGAGACGGGCGGTTTGTTCAAAAATTAGCAAAAATGGGTAAACACATTGTTTGTGGTTATCATGGACAAGATTTGAGAATACGCGGAGTAATTGAAGAAATAGATCGAGTAAGTAGTTTAAATGTAACAAGTGAATTGGACTTATTGGAAAAACACCCGAATATTAAATATTTATTCTTGCCATTTGATACTAATAAATATGATCCAAACTTTGAATTAAATGATCCAATCAGAATTTGTCACGGTCCTACAAATCGTCATTTTAAGGGCAGTGAAACAATTATTCCAATCTGTGAAAAAATTGCCAATGAAGAAAATATTGAATTTGTATTAATTGAAGATAAATCAATTGCCGAAGCTATGAAAATTAAACAGAGTTGTGATATCTTGATTGATCAAGTGCATAATCGCGGTGGTTGGGGTTATGGTATGAATTCAGTCGAGGCAATGTCAATGGGATTAGTTTGCTTAACAGAATTAATTCCTAAATATGAAGAGTTTATTCCTGATCATCCGTTTGTTAATGTAAAAGGAGATACATTATTTTTAACTTTAAAAGAATTAGTGCGGAATCGAAATCGGATTCGTAATCTTAAAAAGAAAAGTAGAGAATGGGTTGTGAAATATCATGATTTATATAATACCGCAAATACATTATATCATTATTATGAAGAATTAAAATGGATCTAATAGAATTTCCAACATTATCAATAGTTGTACCGTGTTTTAATGTAGAACATGTCGTGGGAAAGTGCATAAATGCACTTTTAGTTCAGGATTATCCTAGGGAAAAATTTAATATTATAATTGTTGATGATAGGTCGAATGATGATACCGGTAAAATAATTCAACGGTATCAAGAAAATGAGCAAGTTAAGATAATAAAACATTTTCGGAATAGAGGTCTTTCTGCAGCACGTAACAGCGGAATAAAAGCAAGCAAATCTCAAATTGTAGGATTTCTGGATAGTGATATGGTTGTAAAAAAATACTGGGCAAAATCAATGGTAAGCGAATTATCAAAGGACGGAGTAGTAGCATGCATGGGAGGAATAACATTAGCGGACTCTTTGATTCCAAATAAGTTGGATAAATTTTTGTATAATCCAACCAGAGGTGTGCTCAAACATGGAGAAAATAAACCAATTCAGTTTAAGTGGTTTCTATTAAACAATACTGCGGTTAAAAGAATGGTTATTAATGAAATAGGCTTATTTGATGAAAGTATATCCAGTTATGGCGGTGAAGATACTGATTTTGCCATCCGCCTATGGGATAAATATTCGGAGGGGCTCAGGTTTTCATCTAATGCTGTTGGCGAACACTATCATCAACGCCCACTTAGGGAATTGCAAGAAAAAATGGAAAATTACGGTCAGACAAATTACTTAAGATTATTAGAAAGATACCCTGTCCATACCAAAGATTTAGCAGGGGACTGGATAAATTCTTTAAAGGGGAAATTAGTTTTTAATCCGTTAGTTAATTGGTTTGTCAAATTGGTTTATTTTGTAATTCCCATTCCTTATTTTGTGAGGTATTTTATAGCCTCTAGCCTTATGAGGGGAGCCCGTAATCCAGAAGAAGGAATTCCTAAATTCAATAAGTAAAATGAAAACATTGCGATTTACTAAATCATCTAAATTTATTTTAATTTGTTTTGTTGTAATTTTTCAAAGGAACTTATTATTCGGTGCTTTTGAAACATATCCTATGTCTACAGCAAATTTGGCATTTGGTAGGATCAATATGAATTATAAAGGAAATTTGATTGATATAATTAATGAACCAAGTAGTATAATCAATTTTAATATGAAAGGCGGAGAAATCATCTGGAACAGACCCTTCCAAATTAATGAATTGCAACAAACGGCATTTGCCTTGGGAATAATGTATAAAAATTGGGGATTTGGAATTAGTGGAAGCACCTTTGGTAATAATATTTATAACGAAAGTACACTGGTGTTAAGCGTAGCAAAATCGGTTAAAAAGAAGTTGTCACTTGGTGCAAATATTATACTCTATCAACTTAAGATAAATGATTATGGAACAGCACACGCTCCGGGTCTTTCCGCATCAATGCGATATACAATTAATGATAATTGGGATTGGATTACTACAATCAGGAACATTAATTATCCAAAAATAGGTGCTTCAAAAGATGAATTACCGCAAGTTGTTACAACAGGTTTTGTGGGTACGGTACATGAAATTCTTACAATTGCAACTGAATGGGAACAAGACCTTGCATATAAAGGAGCAATTAAATTTGGAGTTATGGTAAAACCATTAAAACAATTGTTATTTTCGGTTGGATATGTATCAAATCCCGGTCAACTAACAGCGGGGTTATCTATCAATATTAATAAAGTATATTTTGAATATGGCACAATTGCGTACAGCGACCTTGGCTTATTTACACATCAGCTTGGTATTGGCGTTAATCTTGATCGGCGTTAAGCCGATTAATGCTCAACAGAAAGAAGCTGCTACTTTCCTGTAAAATCTTGATGCGGAAATTGCCATTCCCGAAGAAGATATTGTTTTAATCAATGAAATTTTCAAAGGGCAGTGGCCTTTGGGCAAGGAATTAGCAAAGAAAATAATGAAACTATCATTTATTGACTATGATGATGAACAGGCACTGAATGCTGTTTCGGATAGCGAATCACTATTGGCTATTTCTCAAAATGAGGAAATATCAGAAGATCTAAGACAATTGATAAAAATTATTGATAAATCAGTATTACGGTATAAAGATATAGGCGATATACTTGTAAATCAATATATGGTATTCAATGATGATTATCGCTATCGTTGGAAATTTAATTATAGTGCAAATAATTATTCCGCTGGCCTAATTGCCGAACGTGACCCAAACGAAAAGAAATTGATCGACCACCTATCAGGATATTTAACAAAAAAATATAATCATGGGGAATTAATACTTGGTGATTATCAAATTGTTACCGGATTTGGTCTATGGTCATGGAGATCGGTATCTACGCGGAAAAGTTTTGAAACACTTGCCGGGCTTCCGAGAATAGGGCGCGGTATCGCGCCATATCGTTCATCCAATGAAGCGTGGTATTTAAGAGGAATTGGCTACACCAAGGAAACAAAAATGGGCAACCTGCTTATTTCGGGAGGCTATACATTACAAGACGGTAAGTTAGATAGTACAGGAAGTTTGTTACTTAGCTATTCTGGACTGCATACCGGCGCCACATCTATAGAACAACAAAACAATATTACAGAATCAGTGGTTCTGGGACAATGGAATTTTACTAAACCAAATACGAATATTGTAACATCAATTGCTGGCGTTCGTTGGAATGATAAAAACGATAACGATAGTCGAGATTGGAGTGGCTCAGTTGCATTTAATCAATTATTCGAATATGGGAATATATTTGGTGAGATTGGACGCGGATATAATCGCACTGCGGGAACTATAACCGGGTTAAGGTTGAAATTTCCAAATGTGAAGTATTTAATTTCAGCACGATATTATTCAAAAGGATATTCTGCCTTGAGATCAAATCCTTTTACTGAATGGGTTGGCAATGATCGCAATGAATTCGGACTTTTTCAAAGTATTAGTTATAAATACAACCGGAATCTTTTTACTATTTACGGAGATTTATTTAAAGTAAGCGATATAGAAAATGATGATTTGTTTCCTAAGTCAGGACAAGAAGCCGGGTTGCGATGGGAAAAACGGAAAGGAAGACGATATCAAAGAATACAATGGAAGTGGGAGAAAAAATCGTTGGAAAATGATGGAGTGTATTTACTTGCCAAACAATCTAAATATAAAATTGATAATACATTGAAATATAGCGGTGTATTCAATTTAACTAAATCTATGTGGGGAAAATTGCAATTAACATATTCTATTGACGAAACAAGTGAGTCTAAATCACAATCTTATGGTTTAGATACACAAGTTTGGTTTGAAAAGGATAATATTACCGTATTCTTTGATGTTGTTACAACCGTTACAAATGGTGGCTCGGCTTGGATATATTTTTGGGATGTTAATCTTCCGGG
>JAUXHY010000069.1 GCA_030621275.1 bacterium
CATTTTAAACGTACTTACGGGTTATGAGTCGTGATAAATCCGATTGGCAAAAGCTAATCCACTCACGGCAAACCCCAATAAATGGAGGTTTGTTATGTTCAAACAAGGAATACTAATTCTATTATTCGCCGCATTTGCGATGGCAGATGCACCAATCACCGGTCAGGTTTTCTCAGCAAATGGCAACCCTTTGGCTTATGCCGTCATAGCCGATAGCACAGGTCAAAATTGGGTAATCGCGGATGAAAATGGTCAGTTTAATTATCATTACGCCGATACCGGCGATGTGTTAAGCGTCTCGCGCTACGGTTATCAATCTGACAATTTGGTTATTTCCAACAAGTCGTTTTACACGATTGTGCTTCAACCGCAGCCAATTGCGCAAGAAGATGTAACCGTCTCTGGAGAAAAACAAAATTTCCATGGACAAATTACCAATACATATCGAGCAAATATCGGTAATGATAATCCGCAAAATGTATTTCAACAAATTCCCGGAATTACTATCCGATCATATGGAGGCAAAGCCGGAATTTTATCTTTAAGTACAAATGGCAGTCCGGCTGTTAATACAAAAATCTTATTAGATGATATTGATTTAACAAGCGTTCAAAACGGTGGAACCGACTTGTCGCAAATACCGGAAACTTTTATTGGTCAAATAACCGTAGCTAACTCTCCCGGAATATTTTACGGCTCCGGCGCAGTTGATGGTGTATTGAGAATTTCTCCACAAAATCAACAAACCTGTTTTTCTGCATCTTCCGGCAGTTTTGGTTTTGGTTCAATCTCCGGAAATATTAATAAGAATTGGAGCAAATGGTCGGCAAATTTATCTGCCGGTTATTTAAAAGATGACGGGGATTTTAAACACTCTATTGAAGATTCCAATGCTACAAGATCAAACAATGATTTTGAAAGAAAATTTGTTGCTCTCCGAACAACCGGCAGACTATCGGAAAAATCTAATCTGAGCGCAACGCTATTAGAATCACAGCAAAAACGTGGAGTGGCAGGTTCCATCGATTGGGCATCGCCTGAAGCGCGGCGTGATGATAATTTACAACTCGGCGCACTAACGTTCAATCAGCTGCATACAAGCGGCTATTCCAAAGTGCAACTCAGTTATCGCAGAAGTTTGGAAAATTATGATGATCCAAATCCATGGTGGCCCATAAAAAGTGAGCATGATGTGCGTGGAACTGCTCTAAAAATCCAACATCATCGCAATATTTGGAATAATATTACCGGCACATTTTTATATGAAGGAAAATTGGAAAAATTAGAAAGCACAGATGTTGGTGATCGTGAGCGAAAAACAAATTCTGTAGCATCAATTATTACAATTCCTGTTTTGGATAATTTTAATATTATTCCCGCTCTGCGATTTGACCGCGCCGGCAGTGAACAATTTCAACCCACAGTAGATCTACGCCTAACCTATAATAAATTAAAAAGAAGCGAATTTGAATATCATTACGGCACAGGATTTCGTTACCCTGCTTTTAATGATTTATATTGGCAGCCTGGTGGAAATCCCGATTTAGACCCTGAGAAATCTTGGTATCAAACTATAAAATATAAATTATATTTGGATGATCATTATTTAAATAATATATATTTCAACATTGGAGATAGGTATACCGATGATCTCATCCAATGGGTACCCATTGATGAATCATTTTTTGTTTGGCAGCCAAAAAATATTGCAAGTTCCCGCCGGACAAATTTTACAGTAGGAAGCCAAATGAATTTAGAGAATTTACCCCTGCAAATTGCACTACATGCGACATATCAAAAAACTAAAGATATTGATTTGGATAAACAACTGCTATATGCACCGGCAGTTATCGGCTATGCAGGAATAAGTTATCATTCTCCCGTTTTCCAAATATCCTTAAATGCACATTATACAGGTGAAAGAATTTCATCATATGGTTATCCCGACGATGAATTACTCCCATCATATATTCAAACAAATGCTACATTTCAATATTTATTATCACTATTTGGAAATCAGCTTTCTCTAATGTTAGATGTGAATAATGTTTTAGATAAACAATTTGAATCAATAGATGGTTATCCAGAACCAGGCAGAACTATCAGATTAGGTTTAAAATATATTTTATCGAGTAAATGATTTTACTTATTTGAAAAAACCGAATTGATTAGATTTGGGTTGTAATTATGCAACCCAAATCTAATATAGCAGCATTTTTTGACTTCGATGAAACAATAATTGATATCAACAGCAGTAAGGTTGGTTTCAAGTGGTTATACGAAAACAAAATGCTATCTATATGGTTTATTCTAAAAGTATTTATTACTGGTTTGTTGTACGAAGTAAATTTGATATCTGAAAAGCGGATGGCTGATGGGATGGTAATTTTCTATAGAGGTAAGAAACTTTCCTTTTTTTCTGAGCGCGCAGAAGAATTCTATCGTGAATTATTGAAACCGCATCTTGTACCAAAAGTTGTGGGAAAATTGAAATATCATAGAGAACAGGGACATATTTTGATTATTGTTTCCGGTTCAATCCGATATTATTTAGAACCGGTTGCAAAGGATCTAGGAATTGATTATTTAGTTTGCACCGAATTAGAAGAAGGACCAGATGGATTACTCACAGGAAAACCTAAGGGTCAAATTTGCCTTGGTAAATATAAACAAAAAATGACTCAAGAATTAGTAAAAGAACTTAATATCAATCTAAATGATTCATTTGCATATGGTAATAGTCAAGCGGATATCCATCTGTTAAAAATGGTGGGGAATCCGGTTGCAGTAGAACCTAATATTCCCCTTAAGAAAGTTGCTATAAAGAATAATTGGCCGATTTTAAAATTTGATTAAATTGTAAAAAATTACTTATTGTTGTGGTTTCCTAAATAATAAATAGGTCCACGGGAATACTACACGCACAATAGTTCTAATCCAATAAATTGGCCACAGGAATCCGGCATGTCGTTTTGCAAATACCATCCATTCTTTGGCTGGCGGTACTCCTTGTGGTGTATTCATTTTATTTTTTCGTTCTTTTAAACTCAGACTCTTGTCAAATATTGAGCCATCAATCGAATTTGAAGAGCATGTTCCAATAATTCCTGGTGCTACCCAAGATTCAAAACCCGCATATTTTGCTCGCAATCCATAGTCAAAATCACCGCCATGTTGCTTGCTATATTCCAGACTGATATTCCCAATTTCTTTTGTTACAGTTCGCGGAATTAATACAACATTTCCATTAAAAGTATCACATTGCTGAGGTTTTATACTACTCTCTAATTGAATAAATTTGAGCGGTTGAAATTTACTTTTTATATTTCTACCACCATAATTTACTTTTCCTGTATCAATATCTTTAATTGTACCGGTAACGATTACATCTCTACTTTTTTGTCGTTTTATATCATTGGCTGTTTCAAGTAATAATTTTATCGCATCCGAGTGCAAAAAAGTATCGTCATTTAACCATAAATAATAATCATATTCATTTTTCAATGCTTCATAAAAAGCAAAACGCATTCCACCATTCCAATAAAGTGTTCCATCGCCTTTTAAGATATTCACTGAGGGAAAGTTTTGCTTTACAGCATCTCCGGTGCCGTCAGTACTACCATCATCTACCAGGTAAACATTTAAATCTATATCGCCGATTACGTCTTGATTCATCAAATTAGTCAGGCAAGTAAGAGTTTTTTCCTTGCGATTATGACAGGTGATAATTGTTGCAATGGATATATTTGTACTTGTCATAATTAAATATTAATTCTTGAAATTCCAAATGATATTGAGTGTAACAAAACGACTCATCGGTGGAAAATTATTGCTATTTACAATTAATAAGTATTTATCATTTAAATTTGGAAATAATTCTTGATTTGTTATCAATTCAGCAGTTTGCAAAATGTTATTTACTTTCCATAGTATTGTCATGCTAGATATTTTTGCTGATAATTCCAAATTGAATACCCAATAATCAGGTAATGCTAAATTTGTATCATCGGTTATGAATGGTCCGTATTGAAATCCCTCATAACCTAAATTCTGATGATGATTGAGATGCGCATCACCCCACAACCGCATTTGTGCTAACAGATTATTTTTAAAAAACTTTTCGGTAGCAATTAAGCCGATTTTTACTTTATCGCCAATACCATCACTATAAAAATTATGCTCAAATGTATGTCGATACTGTGCATTAATTTTCCATTCTCTAAAAATTGGTATTTGCGTTGATATTGAACTACTCAGCAAGTTATTGGAAATGTCAATTAATTCATCATTAATATAATATTTATGAACTAGTGTAGTATTTCGATTGTGAAAATAATCAATACCTATATTTATGGGCATGTTCTTCAAATTTATTTTTGCATCAGCATGAACAGTTAGCCACTGCTCAAAATCGTCTCCATCAGCTTCATTCCATAAAAACAGATGTTTTGGAATCGCTTCATATTTTAAATACGATTGCCATTTTATAAATTTATCTTCAACAGTATGAGCTGATATATTAAAGAAAGGAATCACTTCATCTTGTTCTAGAGTCGTTCCAAGTTTAATTCTAATAGATTGCTTTTCCCAACCACCATATATTGTTGACCAAAATCTATCTTTTTTAGTTGTATCTACTAAAGATAATTTCTGATTATCAAATTCTAAACCAAGCTTCAAAAATGATGAATTGTTGAGCTTTTTGCTTACAAATTGATTTAAATGAATACGATTTAAGTAAGCTTCAGTTGAATCAAAACTCATTTTGTAATATTGCTGAAAAAATGCTCCGTGAGTTTTATAACGCCAATCTGCAATATCCTTTGAATAACCAATTCCAACTGAAATAATCTTATCTTTATAAATGAAATCAGCCGGATCACCTAAGTTCAATCTGCTATCCGTAATAAAGTGTCCGATTGATATATCTAAAATTTCATCCTTATCTTTTGATGAATAATCTAATCGATAAGATTGTTGCAAAGGATTACTACTTCCTTGTGGATTTGTATACTGACCGTAAGGACCATTATAAGTTCTTTTAAATCCGTTTAAAGATATTACTCGATTTCTTTCTGCAAATTCAGCATCGATTTCTAACTGATCGTATGAAAAATCACCACGATAATAATCAATTTTACTTTTTATCTGAGATGAATCAGTGAAAAAGTGTGAACTCTCATAAAAATCACTAATATTTAATAATCCAAAATTATTTCTGTATGATGAACCGAAACGCGTTGGATAGTTAGCAAATGTTCCATCAATTAATAGAACGCCTAATGTCCAATCCTGATTCCACATTAACCTACCATTATTTGTGATAACACCATATTGTCCGCTCCGATCATACTGAATATCATCGGTTTGACTAAAAAGTGATGTAACAAATATTCCAATAATTAACAGATACTTATTCATGCTAAATGCTTTACCACACGTGGTACTCCAATCGCAAAAATAATTGCGTTAGATAATTGATGTAAAATTGTAAATCCTATTCCTGAAATATAAATTCCGATAGTTTGTGGCCAATCAAACCCTACACTAAAAGGATAACTCAGTGTTGTCAAAGAATCAAAAATAAATGTCAAGATGAAGCCAGTGATTGCTAAACTTGCTATTCTTCTTGTTGAGAAATTTCGTTTAAAAAACATAGGTCGCATTAATCCTCCAGCCGCTCCAATGATTATCATCGATATAACTTGCGATAATAATAATGGCGGGAAAACAAGTCCTGAACCAAATGGATTTAGGACGGAAAATATGAATTCTGCTGTTCCTCCAACTAACACTCCCCAACTTACTCCGAGCGTGAGTCCTGCCAAGAAAACAATTACTGTTATTAATTCAACATTTGGAACCATTAATAATGAAAACCCCAAGCCAATTGCCAGACTTGTAAATATTGAAGCACGTACTAATTTATTTAGATTCATTGTCATCACTTGCCAGATCATCTTTCAAGATTGGAATACGAAAATAATTACGTTGGGAAGTCCATTTTCCTTCTTCAACGTCATCATCAATTGCCTTTTCCATTAAATTCATTTTTGCATCCATATTATCAATTAAATGCAAAAGTAGTGCTTCTCTAAATTTTGGTTTTTTTGGACTTTGCCAGTCATATTGTCCCTGATGTGATAAAATTAAATGTTCCACTTTTTTTAATAAATCAGATGGGAAGCCTTTTATTTTGCTCGCTGCTTCAACAGCGATGTCTCTTCCTAAAACGATGTGTCCAATCAAATTACCTTCATCTGAATACGATGCTTCCAATTCCGAAGTGATTTCCTTCACTTTTCCGATGTCATGCAAAAATATACCTGTCATCAATAAGTCAATGTCTACTTCATAATGATTGGCTAATGATGTCCCTATTTTTGCCATTGATAGAGTATGCTCCAACAAACCGGAACGATAATTATGATGCATAACAACAGATGCGGGATGTGTTAATAATTGTTTTTCATATTCTTTATAAATTGATGTGACAAGTGCCTTTAAATACTTATCATTGATTTTATTTATATATGACCTCAATTCTTTCCACATCTGTTTTACATCGCCTTTGGCGGAAGGGACTATCAAAGCCGGATCATATCCATATCTTCCATAAGACTGTACTGAAGCAACATTAATTTTTTTTATATTAAGTTGTAATTTTTCAAGATAGACATCAACTTGACCGGCTACAACAACTGCATCACCGGCTGAGAACTTATCACGATATTCACTTACGTCTTTCCAGAGTTTGGCAGTTATTTGTCCGGTCCTATCTCGTAATACCAAATCTAAATACAAATCGCCACTGCGTGTATTTCTTAAGTGTTTTTCCGCACACAGGAAAAACCCTCGAATATCTGCTCCCTCTTTGAACTCACTAATT